>NZ_JBJXIB010000113.1:0-19653 GCF_046115965.1 Janthinobacterium sp. CG_23.3
AGGGGTCGTGCCCCGGGTGTGGAGGTTTGTGGGTTGGGGGTAAAGGTTAACGGGGCGTGGGGTGGATGGGGGGTTGGGCAGTGCTCCCGTGGTGCCCCCCACCCCCGCGCCGGCATGGCGCAGCTTGCTTACTTCTCGGCGAAAGCCCGTTCGATGACGAAGTCGCCCGGCGTCGAGGTGTTGCCCTCTTTAAAGCCGCGCGTTTCCAGCATGTCCTTCAAGTCGCGCAGCATGTCGGAGCTGCCGCAGATCATGATGCGGTCGACCGCCGGGTCCAGCGCCGGCACGCCCAGGTCTTCGAACAGCTTGCCGCTCTCGATCAGATCGGTGACGCGGCCGGTGTTGCGGTAGGCTTCGCGGGTGACCGTCGGGTAGTAGCGCAGCTTGCTCGAAATCATGTCGCCGAGGAACTCGTGGTTCGGCAAATGCTCTACCAGCAAGTCGTGGTAGGCCAATTCTTCGACCTGGCGCACGCCGTGGACCAGGATCAGCTGGTCGAACTTGTCATAGATATCGGGGTCGCGCACGATGCTCATGAACGGCGCCAGGCCGGTGCCGGTCGACAGCATGTACAGGCGCTTGCCCGGCAGCAGGTAGTCGGCCACCAGGGTGCCGGTCGGCTTGCGGCCGACAATCACCGCGTCGCCGACCTGCAGATGCTGCAGGCGCGACGTCAACGGTCCGCCTGGCACCTTGATGCTGAAAAACTCCAGATGGTCTTCGTAGTTGGCGCTGGCGATGCTGTAGGCGCGCAGCAGCGGCTTGCCGTCGACGCGCAGGCCGATCATGGTGAAGTGACCGTTGGAGAAACGCAACGCTGGGTCGCGCGTCGTTGTGAAAGAGAACAGAGTGTCTGTCCAGTGGTGCACGCTTAATACGCGCTCTTCGTTCATCGAGCTCATGATGGTTCCATAATTCTGCTGGGCTAAAAAAGTGAGGGCACCGGCGCGCGCGCGCGAAATCTGGCAAATCGCTGTTCAACGGCCCGGCTATGGCGCCCGCTTGAAATGATGGCGCAGGCGACATTGTAGCGGAATGACAGCAATCCTGCGCCGGAACGCCGGCGGCGGCCGGTTCGCGGTGCGAATGAAGGCCTCGCTACCGGCCCGGGCGGGGGCCGCTTGAACGGACGCGACGTTCCAATAACGCGCCCGTATAATCACCACACGTCCATTTTTTGAGAAGCGCCATGCCGCATATTCAACCGTCGCCGTTGATCGACGCCGACAGCCCCGCCGACCTGAACGACGACGGCGACTTTTCCGACATGCTCAGCGAACTGCGCATCTTGCTGCCCGGCGCGCAGATGCTGACGGCGTTCCTGATCATCCTGCCGTTCAACGGCGGCTTCCGCCACATCGTACAGGCTGAAAAATACGTGTTCCTCGCAACCTTCTTCTTCGCCCTGAGCAGCCTGATATTGCTCAGCGCGCCGGCGATCCAACACCGCCTGATGCGTCCGCTCAACGACCGCGCCCGCTTCAAACGGGTGGCGACCCGGCAAATCGTCGTCGGATCGCTAACCCTGGCCTTCGCGCTGGTGCTGGGCACCAACCTGGTGATCTCCGAAGTGTTTGGCGGCGGCGTCGGCTATATCGCCACCGGGGTCATGGGCACGCTAATCCTGTGCATATGGTGGTTGCTGCCGATGCACTTGAAGCGCGCCCACAACATCTAGCCCGGCGCGCGCGATGGCGTCGCCGATCCAGATTGTCGAGGTGGCGTTTCCGGCGCAGGCGCGCGTGGCCTATGAAACCGGCGCCCGGGCCAGCCAGATCCACCAACAGGTGTGGGTGCTGGAGGGTTCCATCGACGTCAGCGTCGGCGACGAGCGACATCGCCTCGGCACCGGCGACTGCCTGGCGCTGCTGTTGGACCGGCCCGTGGCGTTCCACAATCCGACCCTGACGGGCGCCCGCTACGCCGTCGTCATCACCACCATGCCCACATCCTGGAGATAATATGCCGAACCCAGCACCACAGCATCGCATTCGCCGCCTGCAGACGGTGTCCGCGCTGGAAATACAGGCGCTGGCCGAGTTGTTGATCGATTGCGTAGAGCACGGCGCGTCGGTGAGCTTCATGCAACCCTTGTCGATGGAGCGGGCGTTGGCGTTTTGGCGCCAGGTGGCCGACGCCGTGGCCCGCGGCGAGCGCGCATTGCTGGTGGCGGACGACGCCGACGGCATCGTCGGCACGGTGCAACTGGTATTGGCGCAGCCGGAGAATCAACCGCACCGCGCCGATTTGTCGAAGATGCTGGTGCTGAGCCGCGCGCGTCGGCGCGGTCTGGGCGAGGCCTTGATGCAGGCGGCCGAGCAGGCGGCGCGCGCGTGCGGCAAGTCCTTACTGGTGCTGGACACGGCCAGCGGCGACGCCGAGCGGCTCTACGCCCGGCTCGGTTGGCGGCGCTGCGGCATGGTGCCGGGCTATGCGCTGCTGCCGAACGGCGAGCCGTGCGACACCACCTATTTCTACCGGCAACTGGGCTAATTAGGTGGTGACGTCCCTTAACACTTGCGCATAGCCGCGATACAGGTTTGCGGTCGGCAGGACGCCCTGGGCTTTCATGACCTCGTGGACTTCCTGCAAATGGTAGAAGGGCGCGCGCACGTGTTGGTGGTGTTCGATGTGGTAATGGATGGCGTGCGGGCCGAAAAAGAAGGTTTGCCAGCTCGGCCGGACCACCGACCTGGCGTTTTGGGTCTGGTCTTTTGTTTCGGGGTAGCCGGCGTGCTCGGTGATGGCGCGTACGCGCGCGAACACTTGTAGCAGCGTCAGCGCGGGCAGTATCCACAGGCCGAGGTACAGGCCAGGGTGGCCGGCGGCGGCCAGCGCGCCCAGCAAAATACCATTGCTGACGACGATGGAGGCCAGCACGAAGGCGCCGGTCGCCGGCTGTGACGGGCCTTTGGGCATGACGTCGCGGTACTTGCCGCCCATGAAGTCGCGTACGCTGAGGAAGTAGCCGATGCTGGTGAGGTCCTTGAACAGGCGCCACGCCAGTTCCTTTCTGGGCACCGGGTAGTCGGCGATGCCGAACACCACCGCGACCGGGTCGTTGCCGGCCATCGGCGCGCGGTGGTGCCGCATGTGGCCGGTGCGGTAGGAGAACATCGACAGCATCAAGGGCGCCGCCGTGAACACCTGGCCGACGAAGTCGTTCACGCGCCGGGTGCGGGTGAGCAGGCCGTGGGCGCTTTCGTGCATCAGTACGGCCAAGGCGAGCTGGGTCCGGGCGATCAGTATGGCCGCCACCAGGTAGGCGACGGGGTGGGCGAAGTAGATGGCGCCGGCGAAGCAGCAGGCTATCAAGGCCCAGTCCAGCGCCAGCGCGCCGACGGCGCGGAGCGGCTGGATTTCGCTGAGGTGGGGTGGCAGGTGGGTTTGCATATTTTCCGGATGTTAGCGTTGATTTAGCGGGGCGGCGCCAGCGCTGTCAGTATCGTCACCCAGCTTTGCAGGCGCGCGGCGGCGGCGGCGTGGCCGCACGGCGGGGCGCCGGCGCTGACGGCGGCCAGCAATTCGCGGCAAGCCTCGCGCGCGGCGGCGCCGAACGCTGGCGCGTCGCCGCGCCAGACGACGGTGCGGTGAAGCAGGCCCAGTTCGGCGGCGCGGGCGGCGTTGATTTGCTGCTCCGGTTGTTCCGTCACGACCAGCAGGATGGGGCGGTGGTAGACCAGCGCGACCGACAGCGCGGCCATGCCCGGCGCCGATATGATGAGCTCGCTGGCGGCGGCGCGCCCGACCCAGTCCGGGTCTTGCGCCAGCCAGCCGGGGCGCCCGGCGTAGCCCTCGCCGATCAGGTGCGTTTGCAGGCCGGCGTCGGCCAAGCCCCGTTCCAGCGCCTCGGCCAGCAGCGGGTCGCGAAAGTGCGGGTTCAGGTAGACCGCCGCGCGACTGGCGCCGGCGGCGTCGGCGGGCGGCCGCGCCGGCACCACCGCCACCGGCGTCGGCAGGCGGTAGTTGTCGCCCTGGCCTTCGGCCGGTTTGGCGTAGGAAAAGTCGTGCTCCAGGCGCGCGCGGCTGGCGCCGAGTTGCCAGGCGACGATGCGGCGGAACAGTCCGGCCACCCAGCCCGGCAGGCGGCCGTGGAAGTTGGTTTCAAGCGCATGGCGCAGGCTGGCGCCGTACACGTGCACCACTTTGCGGCGCCAGAAGGGCATGCAACCCATGAACAGCAGCGCCGGGTGGAAGGAGTCGTTGACGATCAGGTCGGCGCAGCGCAGCGCCGCGCGCAGGCGAACGATGTCGCGCAGCATGCGCGAGGGCCGGAACAGGTAGTTGGCGACGTTGGCGTCGGTGGCCTCGCGCAGCATGTTCTGGCGGGTGTCGAACTGCACCGCGTGGTGGCGCGACAGCAAGGTCGACTCGACGCCGAATTCGGCCAGGAAACGCGCGCCTTCGTCGGACGTGGTGAGCACTTGCACGCTGGCGCCGTCGGCGCGCAGCGCGTGGGTCAGCAATTGCGCCCGCATCAGGTGGCCGCGGGCGTCCGCCGTGGCCAGGTAGATCACCCGCAGCGCGCTCAAGCGCGCGCCGGACGCAGGCGCAAGGCCAGCCCCGCCAGATACATGCCGAGCGCGCCGGTGACGCCGTACGCGCGGTCGATGCCGCGGATCTCATGCAACAGCGCCGCCAACGCCGGCTGTTCCCGCGGCGCCACCAGCCGCGCCAGCGTGTGGCTGCACAGGCGCACGTGGCGCTCTTCGTCGGCCAGCACGCCCGATAGCAGGGGGTGCAGCCGGTGGCGCGGGCCGATCAACGCGCAGTGGCGTTGCAGCACGCGCGAGGCCATTTGCTCGGCGCACAGGCCGATGGCGAACGCCGGCACCAGCAGGCCGCTGGCGAACTGCCCGGCGTGGCGCCTGGCCAGGCGCTGCCACTGGCCGATCTTGCGCCGGCTCAGCCAGTCCGGCTCGCCGGGGACGTGGGGCGCGCCGCGCTCGGCCAGCGCGGCGGCGAAGGCTTGCGCGTGGCGCTGTTCGTCGGCCAGGTGCTGGTCCATCTGGCGCGCTAGCCAGTCCGGGCGCGCGCCTATCAGTTCGCGTTGCAGGGCGATTTCGGTGGCTTCCTCGCCGATCAGGTAGATGCGCAGCAGTAGCCGCTCGCCGGCGGCGCTGGCGTGCAACTGGCGCAGCGCGGCGCGCTTGATCGCGTTGACCAGCCGCGCCTGCCACGCCGGCCAGCCGCGCAACGGCGGCGCCCGCACGCAGGCCGGCGCCGTCGGCAAGGCGGCTGTGTCAGCGGGCATGCGCGCCGCCGTCCAGCTGTTGCCAGCCCAGCACCAGGCCGATGAAGCTTTGTTGCAGGAAGGCGCGGGCGACCGCGTCGGCGCCGGGGAAGTCCTGCTGCTGGTCGCCGAAGCGCAGATAACCTTTGCCGTTGACCGCGCCGACCGACAGTTTTTCGTGTTTCTTGAAGCCGCGAACGAGCAGCGGCTTGAGCATCGGCTGGCCGCTCAAGCCGAACAGGAACAGTTCGCGCTGCGCCACGGCGTCGGGGATTTTCCCGGTCAGCGCCTCCAGTTCGAAGGCCCAACTGCCTTGCGTCAGCAGCGAATCGACGTTGCCGCCGTTCACGGGGTCGCTGTGCAGGCGCGCCCGCATCACCGACTTCGACAGTTTTCCGGCGCCCACGGCGATGGTGATGTCGGCGTCGCGCGCGTCCTTGGCGCGGTTGTCGCGCACCTGCACCAGGTCGCTGGCCAGGCGCGTCGCCAGGCTTGGCTGGGTCAGCGTTTCGGTGATTTTCTCGGCCACCAGCACGACGCGCTTGCCGTCCGCCTCGGTGACGTCGACCTGGTACGGGTCGATTTGCACGGCGCTGAAATTGCCCTTGACCGGCGCGTGGGTGTGCTGGCTGGTCGACCATTTGTCGCCGGACTTGCTCAGTACCAGGTGAAAGCCCAGCGGCACGCGCTTGCCGTCTTCGCTCAGGCCGCTGCCTTGCAGCAGCACATCGCCGACGACGGTTTTCTTGGCGTATTGGCGGGTGTTGTGGAAGTGGATCAGTTGTTCGGCCTGGTCGAGCGTGGCGCGGGTTTCGGCGTGGTCCAGCGCCAGGCGGTTGCATTGCTCGGCGTTGCCGGTCAGCGCGGCGAGCGGGCAGCCGCTGGCGGACGGGAAGGCGAACACGCCGCGGCCGGCGAACTCGGTGGCGCCGGCAAGGGCGCAGGCGTGCGCCAGCAGCAAACCCAGCATGGCGTGGCGGGCGAGGGGGAGTGCGGACAGTTTATGGGTCATGGCAAGCAATCTAAAATAAGGCTCAACGGCGAACGGTTCAACGGCGGTGGTAGGACAGCGCTTGCGCGGCGGCGGCGTCCTCGCCGCCCGGCGACGTGCGCAAGCCGAGGCCGCGACACAGCGCGCCCAGCATGTCGACGGCGGAAAACGCGGCGATCAGGGCGACGCCGGACAGCCAGCGCGGGCCGCGCAACGGCGGCAGGTGCTGGTGGTTCAGCGCGCGCAGGCTGAAGCACAGGCGCGAGCCGAGCACGCACAGCGGCCCGAGCGGCCCGCTGCGGCCCAGCCATTGCAAGGACCGGGGCAGGTAGGCGCGCACCAGGTGCGGCGTCAGGCCGTGGGTGTCCTGGCCGCGCATCCAGCGCAATTTCAGCGCTTCGAAGCGGCTGTCGGGCAGCTTGTGCTCGGTGTGGGCGGCGGCCGCGTAGTGCAGCGCCACGCCGGCTTGCTGCAGATGCAAGCCGAGCACCTGGCAGTGGGCGCGGTAGACGCCGTTGAGCGACTGGTAGTTGTACCGGGCGAAGACGTCGCGGCGGAATACCACGTTGTTGGCGTAGAAATTGCGCGTGGCGCCGGCTTGCAGCGGGCTGGGGAAGTACATGAAGTCCAGCGTGGTCAGCGCCGAGCCGACGACGCTGGCGGCGTAACTGGTGCGCCCGACGACGACGGCGGGCGCGTCGGCGCCGGCCAGCGGCGCCAGCAGTTGCTCCAGCCAGTCGGGCGCCGGCACGCAGTCGGTGTCGGCGAAGGCGACGTAGTCGCAGCGGGCGGCGTCGGTGGCGGCGAAACCGGCGTTTTTGGCGTCGTAATAGCCGGTGGCGTCGTCGATGCGGACGAAGTCGACGGCGCGGCCGGCCAGCCGCGTCACGGCGGCGCGGCAGGCGTCGCTCAAGCCGTCGTGGGTGACGACGACCTGGGCCAGCGCGCGCAGCGGCAGGCTTTGCCCGGCCAGCAGGCCGATCACCCGTTCCAGGCTGGCGGCGGTCTTGGCGGCGGCGTCGGCGCCGCCGCGCAGGTTGTTGGTTTCCAGTACCAGCGCGGTGCGCGCGGCGGTGTCAGCTTGCATGGGCGGAGGCTCCTTTAGTGGTATCGCGCGCGGGGGGAGTGGCATGGTGTGCGGCGTTGCCAAGTTCTTCGATCAAATCGGCGATGTGGGCGGCGGCGCACGGTTCCCGCGCCATGCGCGCGGCGATGGCCCGGCAGGCGGCCGGCGTGCCGGGCTGGTTCAACAGGCCGGCCAGCGCGCGCGTCCATGTTTCGAGCGGCGCCCGCGGCGCCACGCTGGCGGCGACGCCGAGCCGGCGCAGGCGCGCGGCGTTGTCCGGCTGGTCGTAGGCGAATGGCGCGATCAGTTGCGGCTTGCCGGCGGCCAGCGCGTTGGCGCAGGTGCCGATGCCGCCGTGGTGGATAAAGGCGGCCACGCGCGGCGCCAGCAGGTCGAACGGAACGTAGGCCTCGTAGTGGGCGAACGGCGGCAACACCTCGGGCAATTGTTCGCGGTAGGGCGTCACCAGTACCACGCGCAGGCCCAGCGCCGCGGCCGCGCCGATGGCGCGCTGGAAGAACAGCCGGCCGTGCGCCATCGCCGACCCGGGCGTGGCGGCCAGCGGCGCCGGCCCGGCGTCGAGGAAGCGCTGAAGAGCGTCGCCCAGCGCCTGCCCGGGCGCCGCGGCCAGGCGCGGGAAGCCGGTGCAGACGGCGTTGGCGGGCCAGTCGGCCTTCGGCGCGGCGAACCATGCCGGCCAGGCGCAAATGACCCGCTGCGGCGAGTGCAGCCAGCGGCCCATGATATGCCGCACCGGCGCCAGGCCGAGCTCGGCGCGCACAGGGGCGAGTTGGGCGCCGACCAGCGGGTCGATGAGTGTGCGTTCGAGCAGATTGAATACCGCGCGCACGGCCCAGGCGGGCAGGGCGCGCAGCCAGGCCATGTCGCCGTGCAGCGCCGGATCGCTCGCCGAAAAAAAGCAGGCCGGCGCCAGATGGACGGTGGCCAGCTTGACGCCATGGCTTTCCTGTAGCAATCGGGCCGGGAAGGCCAGGCTGCTGCCGACGAGCACCGTGTCGTCCGCGCGTATGTGTTCGAGCAACAGCGCGTAGCCGGCGCGCGTCTGGGCGCCCAGCGACTTCAGCATAATCGGCAAGCCCTTGCGCGGATGCCACAGCTCGGTTTCGGCGACCAGCGCGTCGAAGTGCGTTTGGCTGAAACCGGAGTGGAACGCCAGGCCGGCGTTTTCCACCTTGCTTTGAAACGGGGCCGCGGCGAACAGTTTGACGTCGTGGCCGCGCCGTTTCAGTTCCTGGCCGATGGCGATGAACGGGTATACGTCGCCGGCGCTGCCGACCGCCACGATCAAAATATTCAAATGCCGGTCCCCGGTTACACCCTGTCAATGTGCAGGGCTATCGTTTACATCCCTCGTCGGGCTTGTGCGAATTGGCATGATTGTCGCATATGCCAACGCGATTGCGCGTGCATTGGGCGTATCGCGCGGCGCAAGGAAAAACAGCGGCCTTGCGGCCGCTGTCAGGCGATGGGCTGGCGTCCGGTCGTTAGCCTGCGGCGCCCTTGCGGCGGCGCGCCACGGCGCCGACCATGAACAGGCCGGCCAGCAGCATGGCATAGGCTTCCGGTTCCGGTACGGCGGAGACGGTGCCGTTGATGACGAATGGCAACTCCACGCCTTGGCCCGAGCCGGATTCGACCAAGGTGTTGAACCGGGCGTTGACGCCGCTCGCCTGGGCGGCGTCGCCGATCCGCGCGTCCGAGGTGGGCGGCTGCCACGGTCCCGAGCCGAGCGATCCGGTCAGGCTCCAGCGCAGCCAGTACTGGCCGGCGTCGAGGGAAAAGTCGGCCACGTCGGCGTGGCTGCGATAGATGCCGCGCTGGTGATTGCCCAAGGTGGTGCCGGTGACGCGGTAACCTTCAAGGCCGCCGTTGCCGACGGCGCTCACCTCTGGTTGTTGTGGTTAGGAATTACAACACCGAGGGTACGATTTTGATATTGAAAAGTATACGAAAATTATATAATTTGAAAGACTATTTTTTAACTATTCAATCGTTGGCGAAGCGGTTAAGAAAACCAACGGCGTCACCGCGGGGCCGGACCTTCAGGCCTGACCCCGGCTCTTTGCCCGGTCCGCGAATTTCTCAGTCGCGGATTTCCAGCGCGCGGTTCAGGCTGAGCGCGGCCAGCGAGCACACCGCGCCGGACAGCAAATACACGCTGACGTAGGCCAGGCCGAAGTGGGCCGACAGGCCCAGCGCCACCAACGGCGCGAAGCCGGCGCCGACCAGCCAGGCCAGGTCCGACGTCAAGGCGGCGCCGGTGTAGCGGTATTTCGCCGGGAAGTTGGCGGTGACGGCGCCGGCGGCCTGGCCGTAGGACAGGCCCAGCAGGGCGAAGCCGAGCAAGATGAAGATGTTCTGGCCCAGGTCGCCGCCGTCCATCAGCATCGGCACGAAGCCGCTGAAGACGGCGATCAGGCCGGCCAGCGCGGCCAGTGTGGTGCGCCGGCCAACCCGGTCGGCGATCAGGCCGGAGGCGACGATGCCGGCTGCCGCCAGCGCCGCGCCCAGCATCTGCACCAGCAGGAAGTCGCCGGCCGAGCGCGTCGAGTACAGCACGATCCACGACAGCGGGAACACCGTCACCAGGTGGAACAGCGCGTAGCTGGCCAGCGCCGCCAGCGCGCCGATGACCAGGTTGCCGCCCTGCGTGCGGGCCATTTCAACGACCTTGGTCGGTTGCAGCTCGCGCTCTTCGAGCAGATGCGAGTATTCCTCGGTCGAGACCAGGCGCAGGCGCGCGAACAGCGCCACGACGTTGATGGCGAAGGCGACGTAAAACGGATAGCGCCAGCCCCAGTCGAGGAAGTCGGCGGTGGAGACGGCCGACAGCAGGTACCAGAACAGGCCGGCGGCGATAACGAAGCCGACCGGCGCGCCCAATTGGCCCAGCATGGCGTACCAGCCGCGCCGTTGCGGCGGCGCGTTCAGCGCCAGCAACGACGGCAGGCCGTCCCAGGAACCGCCCAGCGCCAGGCCCTGGCCGATGCGCAGCAGCGCCAACAGCACGATGGCCGCGCCGCCCAGGTGGGAATAGGTCGGCAGGAAGGCGATGCCGGCGGTGGAGATGCCGAGCAGGAACAGCGCCAGCGTCAGTTTGGCTTCTCGCCCGAAGCGCCGCTGGATCGCCATCGAGGCGATGGTGCCGAACGGCCGGGCGACGAAGGCGAAGGCGAAGATGGTGAACGCGTACAGCGTGCCGTCGAGCCGGTCGGCGAAGGGGAAGAACACCGACGGGAACACCAGCACCGAGGCGATGGCGTAGACGAAGAAGTCGAAATACTCCGACGCGCGGCCGATGACCACGCCGATGGCGATCTCGCCCGGGGCGATCTTGCCGTGGTCGGCGTTGATGCGGCGGGCGTCGTCGGCGGCGGCGCGGGGAGGGAAGTCAGATGGGACGTGCCCGCTGTGTGTATCCATTGTTGACATAGTCAGCGTCTCTCAAATTGGTTCAGTCTGTCAATATGCCGGCCCGGGTGGCGCGCAGGGTAGGACAAAGTGTCCAATCGCCAGGGGGGCGCGGTCAAGTTACAGTAACATATTCCTCACCCTTTGTAGGGCACAAACCGCATGACTACATCACTAATTCGCCGCGGTGCCACCTTGTTACCCCTTGTTTTGCTGGCTGGTTGCAACACGGTGGTCATGAATCCGTCCGGCGACGTCGCCGCCCAGCAGGGTAAGCTGATCGTCGTATCGACCTTGTTGATGCTGATTATCATCGTTCCCGTCATCGCCTTGACGGTGCTGTTCGCCTGGCGTTATCGCAAGGGTAATACCGGGGCCACCTATGCGCCGGACTGGGACCATTCCACCGCGCTGGAACTGGTGATCTGGGGCGCGCCGCTGTTGATCATTATCGCGCTGGGCCTGCTGACCTGGATCAGCACCCATACGCTGGACCCGTACCGGCCCTTGCAACGCCTCGACGCCAACCGCCCGGTCGCCGCCGGCGTCAAGCCGCTCAACGTGCAGGTGGTGGCGCTGGACTGGAAATGGCTGTTCATTTATCCCGACCTGGGCATCGCCACCGTGAACGTGCTGGCCGCGCCGGTCGACGTGCCGGTGCGCTTCAAGATCAGCGCCTCGAACGTGATGAATTCCTTCTACATTCCGGCGCTGGCCGGCCAGATCTACGCCATGCCGGGCATGGAAACGACGCTCAACGCCGTCATCAACCAGGCGGGCGTGTTCGACGGTTTTTCCGCCAACTACAGCGGCGCCGGCTTCTCGGACATGCGCTTCAAGTTCCACGGTATGGCGCCGGCCGACTTCGAGCGCTGGGTGCAGGCCACCAGGGGCGGCACCGCCAAGCTCGACCGCGCCGGCTACCAGGTGCTGGAAAAGCCTAGCGAGCGCGATCCGGTGCGCCGCTACGGCTCGGTCGAGGCCGGCCTGTTCGACGCCATCGTCAACCGCTGCGTCGACCTCGACGCGGTCTGTATGAACACCATGATGGCCGCCGACGCCAACCGCGGCAAGATCAAAGCGGCCGTCGCCAAGCTAAGCGGCAACGGCAACGGCGCCGCCGCCACGCTGGCCGCCGCCGGGGCCGACATCTGCGTCACGCCAACCACGCCAACCACTTCAGTGAAGAAACAATAATGTCTGAGCATATCGATATGACGAAGCTCGTCTTCGGCCGCCTGAGCTGGGACGCGATCCCGCTGCACGAGCCCATCCTGCTGGCGACGTTCGCCATGGTGGCGCTGGGCGGCGTGGCCATCCTGGGCCTGCTGACCCGCTACCGCCTGTGGGGCACCTTGTGGCGCGACTGGATCACCAGCATCGACCACAAGAAAATCGGCATCATGTACATGGTCTTCGGCCTGGTCATGCTGCTGCGCGGCTTCGCCGACGCCCTGATGATGCGCGCCCAGCAGGCGTTCGCCTTCGGCGACTCGGCCGGCTTCCTGCCGCCGCACCACTACGACCAGATCTTCACCGCCCACGGCGTGATCATGATTTTCTTCGTCGCCATGCCGCTGGTGACCGGGCTGATGAACTACGTCGTGCCGCTGCAGATCGGCGCGCGCGACGTCGCCTTCCCCTTCTTGAACAACTTCAGCTTCTGGATGACCGCGTTCGGCGGCGGCCTGACGATGGCCTCGCTGTTCGTCGGCGAATTCGCCCGCACCGGCTGGCTGGCGTATCCGCCGCTGTCGGGCATCCTGGCCAGCCCCGACGTCGGCGTCGACTACTATATCTGGTCGCTGCAGATCGCCGGGGTGGGTACGCTGCTGTCGGGCATCAACCTGATCGCCACCATCGTCAAAATGCGCGCGCCCGGCATGAGCATGATGAAGATGCCGGTGTTTACCTGGACCTCGCTGTGCACCAACGTGCTCATCGTCGCCGCCTTCCCGGTCCTGACGGCCGTGCTGGGCATGCTGTCGCTGGACCGCATGGTCGGCACCAACTTCTTCACCAACGACATGGGCGGCAACGCCATGATGTACGTCAACCTGATCTGGATCTGGGGCCACCCCGAAGTCTACATCCTGATCCTGCCGGCCTTCGGCATCTTCTCCGAAGTGGTGTCGACCTTCTGCGGCAAGCGCCTGTTCGGCTACACCTCGATGGTCTACGCCACCGTCGTCATCACCATCCTGTCCTACCTGGTCTGGTTGCACCACTTCTTCACCATGGGCTCGGGCGCCAGCGTCAACTCCTTCTTCGGCATCACGACGATGATCATCTCGATTCCGACCGGCGCGAAGATCTTCAACTGGCTGTTTACCATGTACCGCGGGCGCATCCGCTTCGAGTTGCCGATGATGTGGACCATCGCGTTCATGATCACCTTCGTCATCGGCGGCATGACCGGCGTGCTGCTGGCGGTGCCGCCGGCCGACTTCGTGCTGCACAACAGCCTGTTCCTGATCGCCCACTTCCACAACGTCATCATCGGCGGCGTGCTGTTCGGCCTGTTCGCCGGCATCAACTACTGGTTCCCGAAAGCCTTCGGCTACAAGCTCGACGAGTTCTGGGGCAAGTGCTCGTTCTGGTTCTGGACCATTGGCTTCTACGTCGCCTTCATGCCGCTGTACGTGCTCGGCCTGATGGGCGTGACGCGCCGCGTCGGCCACTTCGAAGACCCGTCGCTGCAAATCTGGTTCCAAATCGCCGCCCTGGGCGCCGTGCTGATCCTGTTCGGCATCGTCTCGATGATCGTCCAGTTCGTCGTCAGCTACATGCGCCGCGAACAGTTGCGCGACTTCAGCGGCGACCCGTGGGACGGCCGCACGCTGGAATGGTCGACCTCGTCGCCGCCGCCCGACTATAACTTCGCCTTCACCCCGCGCGTGCACGACAACGACACCTGGGCCGACATGAAGAAGAACCAGTACGCGCGGCCGCTGCAGGGCTACGCGGCGATCCACATGCCGAAAAACACCGGCGCCGGCTTCGTCGTCGCGGCGCTCAGCGCGGTGTGCGGCTTCGCGCTGATCTGGCAGATGTGGCTGGTCGGCGGCGTCGCCTTCGTGGTGATGCTGGCCGCCATCATCGTCCACACCTTCAACTATCAACGCGACTTCTACATTCCGGCGGAGCAGGTCGCCCGCACGGAAGAGGCTCGCACCCGTATGCTGGAAACCTATGCGTGACGCCATGACCCCACTTGCCACCTCCACCCCGGGCGGCGCCGCCGCCGGCCCGCGCTACTACGTGCACGAACACCATCCGGAAAACGGCACCTTGCTCGGCTTCTGGCTGTACCTGATGAGCGATTGCCTGATCTTCGCCTGCCTGTTCGCCGTCTACGCCGTGCTGGGGCGCAACTACGCCGGCGGCCCGTCCGGCGCCGAACTGTTCGACCTGCCGCTGGTGGCGCTGAACACCGCCTTCCTGCTGTTCTCGTCGATCACCTACGGCTTCGCCATGCTGGAGATGCAAAAGAAACGCCTGCGCAGCACCCTGCTGTGGCTGGGCGTGACCGGCGTGCTGGGCGCCTGCTTCCTCGGCCTGGAACTGTACGAGTTCGCCCACCTGATCCACGAAGGCGCCGGCCCGCAGCGCAGCGGCTTCCTGACCGCGTTCTTCGCCCTGGTCGGCACGCACGGCTTGCACGTGACGTTCGGCATCGTCTGGCTGATCACGTTGATGTGCCAGCTCGGCAAGCACGGCTTGACGCCCGAAAACGGCCGCCGCCTGATGTGCCTGTCGATGTTCTGGCATTTCCTGGACGTCATCTGGATCGGCGTCTTCACCTTTGTCTACCTGATGGGAGTCTTGCCATGAGCGAGCATCACGAACATTCCGCCGGCCACGGCCACGACGACGGCCACGACGACGGCGCCAGCCACGGCAGCCTGAAAACCTACGCCATCGGCTTCCTGCTGTCGGTGGTGTTGACCGCCATCCCGTTCTGGCTGGTGATGGGCAAGGTATTCGACAACTCCGGCACCGCCGGGCTGGTGCTGCTCGGCTTCGCCGCCGTGCAAATCGTCGTCCACATGATCTACTTCCTGCACATGAACACCAAGTCCGAGGGGGGCTGGTCGATGCTGGCGCTGATCTTCACCATCATGCTGGTCGTCATCATGCTGGCCGGTTCGATCTGGGTCATGTACCACCTGAACCACAACATGATGCCGGGCATGATGCATGAGACCCCGCACGACATGAGCGACATGCGCACGATGCCATGAGTGCGCCACCCGGCGGCGGCCGAATGACAGGCCCGGCCGCCACCCCGGCCGGGCCGGGCGCCCGCGCGCGTCCGCGCCCGGCTTTTTTACGCATCGTCCTGGCGCTGCTCGCCGGGCTGGCCTGCGCCGGCTTGCTCGCGCTGGGCACCTGGCAATTGCAACGGCTGCAATGGAAACTGGCGCTGATCGAACGCGTCGAACAGCGCGTGCGCGCCGCCCCGGCGCCCGCGCCCGGCCCCGAGCGCTGGTCCCAGGTCACGGCGGCCAGCGACGAATACCGCCGCGTGCGCGTGGCCGGCGCCCTGCTGCATGGTCTGAGCGTGCGCGTGCAGGCAACCACCGGGCTGGGCGCCGGCTTCTGGCTGCTGACGCCGCTGTGCGGCGCCGACGGCAACATCGTCCTCATCAACCGCGGCTTCATCGCGCCGCGCGCCGGCGAGCGCCCCGTGGCGGCGCAGACGCCGGCGCCGGCCGTTTGCGACCCGGCCAGCGCCGCCGGCGAGCCGGTCGTCGTCACCGGCCTGCTGCGCATCAGCGAGCCGGGCGGCGCCTTCCTGCGGCAAAACGATGCGGCCGGCAACCGCTGGCACTCGCGCGACGTTGCCGCCATCGCCGCCGCGCGCCAACTCGCGCGCGTCGCCCCCTACTTCATCGACGCCGACGCCAAGTCGGCGGCCGGGGCGGGGCGGGAACGTCCGGTCGGCGGCTTAACCGTCATCGCCTTCCAGAATAACCACCTGGTCTACGCGCTAACTTGGTACGCTCTTGCTATGATGCTGGTCGGGGCCTGCGTCTGGGTCGTGCGCCTGGAACGGCGCCGCAACGCCATATTGGAATGAGGCGTCCGAGGCGCCGTCGGTCGGGTTGGCGCAGTGCAACCCGGCGTTCGTTGGCGCGTCCCCGAGCCCCCAGCGCCTGCCCGACCAAGAAAGCTACGATGCACAGCAACAAAGAAACCACGGCCCCCCCAGACGGCGGCAAAGAAGCAGCCACGCCGCCGGCGGCCCCAAGCCACGCCGCCGGCCACAAAAACATGCTCCAACTAATACAGTTGCGTTGGATCGCCGTGTGCGGGCAAATCACCACCATTGCCTGCGTCAGCCTGGGCTTCGGCATCAAATTGCCGATGCCGGAATTGCTGCAAGTGCTGGCCTGCCTGGTCGCCTTCAACATCGCCAGTCAACTGCGCTGGCATGAACGGCGCGTCGTCGCCAACGGCGAACTGTTCTTCGCCTTGCTGGTCGATGTCGCCAGCCTGACCACCCAGCTCTACCTGACCGGCGGCACCAGCAACCCGTTCGCCTTCCTGTTCCTGCTGCAGGTGACGCTCAGCGCCGTACTGCTCGAAGCCTGGTCGACCTGGACCATCGTCGTCATCACCAGCGCCTGCCTGGCGGGGCTGGCGCGCTTCTCCCGTCCGCTGGCGCTGCCGTTCGACCCCGAACGCGGCATCGCCAGCCTGTACCTCCAGGGCGTGCTCATCTGCTTCGCCCTGATCGCCGCCTTGCTGGTCGTCTTCATCACCCGCATTACCCGCAACCAGCGCGCCGGCGCCGCCCAACTGGCCCACCTGCGCCAACGCGCGGCCGAAGAGGAGCACATCGTGCGCATGGGGCTGCTGGCGTCGGGCGCGGCGCACGAACTCGGCACCCCGCTGGCGACCCTGTCGGTGATCCTGGGCGACTGGCGGCGCATGCCCGAATTCAGCCAAAACCCGGAATTGATCGAAGAAATCGGCGAAATGCAGGCCCAGCTGAAGCGCTGCAAAAGCATCGTCAGCGGCATCCTGCTGTCGGCCGGCGAAGCGCGCGGCGAATCGTCGGTGAAAACCACCATCGGTATCTTCCTCGACGACCTGGCCGAGGAATGGCGCGGCAGCCGGCCGGTCGACACCTTCCTCTACGAAAACCGCATCGAGCAGGATCTGCCGGTGGTGTTCGACTCGGCCCTGAAACAAATGATTTGCAACGTGCTCGACAACGCCTTGGAGGCGTCGCCCAAGTGGGTCAAGCTGGAAGCGAAGCGCGAGGCCGACTCCTTGATCCTGTCGATCAGCGACGTCGGCCGCGGTTTCGCGCCGGCGATGCTGGCGCAATTCGGCAAACCCTACCAATCGAGCAAGGGCAGGCCGGGCGGCGGCCTCGGGCTGTTCCTGGTGGTCAACGTCGCGCGCACCCTGGGCGGCACCGTCACGGCGCACAACCTGGCCGGGGGCGGCGCGCAAGTCGAATTGACGCTGCCGCTGGCGGCGATCCGACTGGCGGAGGACGCCCATGTCGACTGAACGCCTGCTATTGCTGATCGAGGACGACGCCGCCTTCGCGCGCACGCTGGGGCGCTCGTTCGAGCGGCGCGGCTACCGCGTGCTGTTCGCCGAAAACCTCGACGAGGCCGCCGCCGTGCTGCTGCGGCACACGCCCGGCTACGCCGTCGTCGACCTGAAGCTGAAGGGCACCACGTCCGGGTTGGCCTGCGTCGAATTGCTGCACAAGCACGACCCGGCCATGCTGATCGTGGTGTTGACCGGCTTCGCCAGCATCGCCACGGCGGTCGCCGCCATCAAGCTGGGCGCTTGCCAGTACCTGGCCAAGCCGTCCAACACCGACGACATCGAGGAAGCCTTCGGCCAGATGAGCGGCAGCGGCGTCGCCGTCAGCGAGGTCGACGTCGACCTGACGAACCGCGCGACGTCGATCAAGACGCTGGAATGGGAGCGCATCCACAAGATGCTGGCGGAAACCGACTTCAATATTTCCGAAACGGCGCGCAGGTTGGGTATGCACCGGCGCACGCTGGCGCGCAAGCTGGAGAAGCAGCGCGTCAAATAGGCGCCGGCGCCGGGTGCCGCCGTTAATCGACCTTGCGCGGGCCGGCCCTATGGGCGGAAGGCTATCGCCGCTGCTGCCGCGAGCGAAATTGTCGTTGTCAGGAATTTGTCAGTATTTCTTCAGGAAAATGTCAGCTCCCTGTGATATTGTTTCTTACGGGAAAAAGCCAGTCGGGCTGGAGAAGTTTTTTAGCAATCGAACTGGTCATCGGCATCCCCTCATCAGGAGGCTAGTCATGAAGAAGCAATTGCCAGCAGCAGGCGGCGCGCAGCGCGGATTTACCTTGGTCGAACTGATGATCGCCCTCGTCATCATAGGCATCCTGACAGCCATCGCCATACCGTCGTATACACAACACGTGTTGCGTGGGAAGCGTGCTGCGGCGCAGGCGCAAATGCTGGATATGGCCAACCGCGAAGAGCAGTTCATGCTGGCCAATCGCGCGTACGCGGACAAGGCGACCCTGGTGGCCAACGGTTTTGCCTTGCCCGCCGATGTGGCGGCAAATTACACCTACGACGTCACCACCACCAGCACCGGACTGCCCGGCTTCACCATTAGCTTCACCGCAATCGGCGCGCAACGGGCCGACGGCCCGCTGTCGCTCAGCAACACCGGCGTCAAATTGCCAGCGGCGAAGTGGTAGGTATGCGCCCCTACGGCCACCATCGTTCGCAGGGCGGCAGCACCTTGCTGGAGGTGCTGGTGACGATCGTGATTCTGGCCATGGGCCTGTTAGGACTGGCGGGCTTGCAAATACGGATGCATATATCGGAAATGGAGAGTTACCAGCGTGTCCAGGCGATGATTCTGCTGGAGGACATGGCGCGCCGCTTTGAAGTGAACCGCAATTTCGCCGCCGATTACTTGACCGGCGCGACGGCGCCGCTGGGCGCCGGCATGACTTGCCCGACCACCTCTGCCACCTTGCAACAGCGCGATGCGCGCCAGTGGTGCGGCGCCCTGCAAGGCGCGGCCGAAAAATCGGGAACCAGCAAAGTTGGCGTGATGATTGGCGGTCGCGGCTGCGTCGAAAGTCTTGGCGGCAACGAATACATGATCACGGTCGCTTGGCAGGGACTGGCGGCCGTGTCGGCGCCGCCGGCAAGCGTGGCGTGCGGTAAGGATTTGTACGACGGCGCCGCCGCATCGACGTGCAGGGCCGACGCTTGCCGCCGCACCGTCACCACCATCGTCCGGATTGCCCCGCTATGAAGCACCTCTATCCTGCCTTGCCCGCGCTAGCCGAGCGGCGCCATCATGGCGGCTTTTCGCTGGTCGAGCTGATGGTGTCGGTGACGATTAGTCTGTTGATTCTGGTCGCGCTGAGCGCCATGTTTATTAACGTGTCGAGGTCGAACAACGAGATGATTAAGTCCAACAGCCAGATCGAGAACGGCCGCTTTGCCGTGCAGTTGCTGGAAAACGACCTAGTGCACGCCGGCTTCTGGAGCCAGTTCGTGCCCCAGTTCGATGACGTCAACTGGACCGGCGTGCCTAACGATACGCCGGACGTGGTGCCTGATCCCTGCCTGGCCCACAACGCAGGCAACTGGAACTTTTCCTATATCCAAAGCCTGATCGGTATTCCGGTCCAGAGCGGCGACGCCGCGCCCGGCACCTGTGTGTTGGGCAGCAAGCGCGCCAATACCGACGTACTGGTGGTGCGTCACGCCGCCACCTGCGCACCGGGCGAGGCCAACTGCGACGCCGACACGACCGGCAAGCTGTATTTCCAGAACTCGCTGTGGGGGGGCGGGACCACCGGCGCCGAACAGGGGAGGGGGACCAAAAACCCTACCACCGCACCGGCGCTGCACTCTCAGACAACGAAAAAAGGGGCAAACAGCAAAACCTCC
>NZ_JBJXIB010000114.1:0-19649 GCF_046115965.1 Janthinobacterium sp. CG_23.3
CGCTACGCAAGCAAGGCCATGGCATGCTTGAGGTTCTGCTCCGGGCCTTCAACGGTAATCCTATCCCGCTTGCCGCATAGCGGCTGAACAGTCACTATTTATCCTTGAGTGTGGCTGTTACGCCGGATACTTGGAGTATTGAGCCGTTAGTTATCATTCGCTCTAAATATGTGGCGGAAATGTCAAACAAACTATTGCTGGAACGTAGCTGCTGCTCGCTCAGTGACGCTTGGATAGAACCGGCCTCGGCAATAATATTGAGATTTCTTCCTGCACATTTAAGATGGCAAGAGAACTACGCTTTAAAATATCCCACGTTGGATGGCCGGCTAGAAACCCTTCCCTCGATGGCGGACGAATTTATTGAGGTTTTTGAGAGATATGTGGAGCCAATATTATCTGATATTGGAAATCCTTATGATTTGGCACAGTTTCAACTACAAGCTTTAACAGGTTTGCGTTCTAGTCGCTTAACTGTGGAGCAGCCACGATATAATGTATATCGAGAATATATATCTACGGCTATATTGTTTTATGAGGCTGGAAGACTTGATTTGGCAATCGATTTATTGGCAGAAGTGCAAAAGGAAAAAATATCACTTAGCATTGCAATGCGTGATGGTTATGCTGATCAGCTATATTGCCAAGTTGATAAATTGATGAAGTTTTTCTTGAGTCTACAGCAGGAGTGATAGGGGGTACTCTATTCTGCATGGCGCGATGTTCAAAACTCACAGGCATCCTCTGCCGGCACACCGCACATAGCAAAATTAGCTACTTCGGTTGCCGGACATGTTTCGCGTGCATCTGCCGGCAGCGAGTTTGACCGCGACCCCTTGCTCGAGGCCACCGCCGACCCCTTCTAGGTTGTGACTTTTTTGCCACCACAGCCGAAGTTCGTGGCGCCGCCTCCGCCGCTGCCGCCAGCCCCGGTCAAGCCCGTCGCTCCGCCTTTTCCCTTCCTCTATTTCGGCCGGATGGTCGACGTGAACGGCAAGCTGGTCACCTATCTGACGCGCGACGATGTATTAATTTCCAATCCGGGCCAAGGAAACACTGGATAATGTATACCGCATCGATGCGATGACCGAGACGGAAATCGTGGTGACGCATTTGCCTTCGAATGAAAAAGTAACGATCACTACGCAGTCGGCGTTAAACTAGTTTCTGCGTTCGTTGGCGTATCGGCTTGCCAGGGTGGGCGCGTTGTTGTGCCCACGCGGCGGGCGCCGTGGCACGCGTGGGCACAGGACCGTGCCCACCCTACGTCAACGAAGTTGCCACTATCGGCCATTCAATGGAATGGCCAGTCTTCATAATTCAGGAGTATCGCGTTGTTTGACAGGGGAATGTATTTCAGGTGGACCGCCGCGGCGTTGGCGGCCGCGTCGCTGGCTGGTTGCAGCGCGCAATTCATCCACCAGAACGACATCGCGTTCTTGTCGTTTTTACATGATCAGTCGTCCGATTCGGCCCAACTGTCGGTGGAAGCCTTGGACTTTCCAGCCTTGACCCGGTTCGTTGAGCGGTGGCGGTGTCTTCCAGCGCCGGGTCGAGGTGGTTGAAGTTGCGCCCCTCGTAGCGGCCGTCGGCGCGCTGGGCGTAGGCGTAGCAGCCGCTCACGCCACGTTCTTTTCCCCAGGCGGCGATCAATAATTGCTGGCGCGCCGCCGCGTCGGCGTGCTCGTCTTCGATGACGAGGGCCGGGTTGCCGCCGCGGGGGGTGGCGCCGAAGCACAGTAGTTTGTGGCTGGCGGGCATGTTCTCTGCTTGGTATCAAGGCAATGTTGTAGCGTAGCATAGAGGTGGGCAAGCCGCAAAAACGCGCTTATAATACTGTGTTTATATACAGTATCATGGGTATCATGGGATCAGCCGGCTTGCCCGATTACGCGGAGCTGTTTTGTCTGACGAATTTTTCGTTTTTGTACGGCGCCTCGCACGCCGAGGAGCTGGTCGCGCGCGCAGTACAGCTCGGCTACGCGGCGCTGGCCATTACCGACGAGTGTTCGCTGGCCGGCGTGGTGCGGGCGCACGCCCAGGCCAAGCGCGCCGGCCTGCCCTTGATCATCGGCGCGCATTTCCATTTGAAGCAGGCGGACGGCAGCCCGGCGCTGTCGCTGCTGGCGCTGGCGCAAAACCGCAACGGCTACGGCAACTTGTCCGAGCTGATTACGCTGGCGCGCACCCGCGAGGGCGCGGTCAAGGGCAGTTATCTGCTGACGCCGGACGACTTCGCCGCGCCCAAGGCGCAGCAGGCGCATCTGCAGGGACTGGCCGATTGCCTGCTGGTGCTGCTGCCGGGCTATCCAACGCACCAGCCGGCCGGCGTCGACCGCTTGCACGCGCAGGCGGCGTGGCTGGCGGCCACCTTCCCGGGGCGCGGCTGGATCGGCCTGAACCTGCTGCACCGCGCCTTCGACGACGCCCACCGGCTCAGCGTCAACGAGGTGGCCTGGCAGCACGGCCTGCCGGTGGTGGCGGTCGGCCACGTGTGCATGCATGTGCGTTCGCGCAAGCCGCTGCACGACACCCTGTGCGCGGTGCGCGTCGGCAAGCCGGTGGGCGAGTGCGGCTACGCGCTGGCGCAGAACGCCGAGCAGCATTTGCGCGCGCGCCTGCGCCTGGCCAACATCTACCCGGCCCAGGCGCTGGCCGAGACGCTGCGCATGGCCCGCCTGTGCACGTTTTCGCTCGACCAGCTGCGCTATGAGTATCCCGACGAGCTGGTGCCGCCCGGCCACACGCCGGGCAGTTATCTGCGCAGCGAAACCTATATCGGCGCGCACCAGCGCTTCCCCGAGGGTATCCCGGCCGCCGTGCAGGAGCAGATCGAATGCGAACTCGAATTGATCGCCGCGCTGGCCTACGAGCCGTATTTCCTGACCGTCTACGACATCGTGCGCTTCGCCCGTTCCCAGGGCATCCTGTGCCAGGGCCGCGGCTCGGCGGCCAATTCGGCGGTCTGCTACTGCCTGCGCGTGACCGAGGTCGACCCGGCCCGCGGCAACCTGCTGTTCGAGCGCTTCATCTCGAAGGAGCGCGCCGAGGCGCCCGACATCGACGTCGACTTCGAGCACCAGCGCCGCGAAGAGGTGATCCAGTATATTTACGCCAAATACGGCCGCGAGCGCGCGGCGCTGGCCGCCGTGGTTATTTCGTACCGGCCCAAAAGCGCGCTGCGCGACAGCGGCAAGGCGCTTGGGATCGACCTGGCGGTGGTCGAGAAGGTGGCCAAGGCGCACCACTGGTTCGACGGCAAGCAGGACTTGCTGAACCGCCTGGCCGAGTGCGGCCTCGATCCGCAGGCGCCGCTGTCGCAGCAGTGGGCCACGCTGGCGCAGGCCCTGCTGGGCTTTCCGCGCCACCTGTCGCAGCATCCGGGCGGCTTCGTCATCGCCCAGGGCAAGCTGTCGCGCCTGGTGCCGATTGAGAACGCCAGCATGGCCGAGCGCAGCGTGATCCAGTGGGACAAGGACGACCTGGAGGAGCTGGGCCTGATGAAGGTCGACGTGCTGGCGCTGGGCATGCTGTCGGCGCTGCGGCGCGCGCTCGAGCTGGTCGGCCGGCGCCGCGGCAGCGAGTTCGCGCTGCACGACATTCCGGCCGAGGACGCGGCGACCTACGACATGATCTGCCTGGCCGACACCGTCGGCGTGTTCCAGATCGAGTCGCGCGCGCAGATGAGCATGTTGCCGCGGCTGCAGCCGCGCCGCTTCTACGACCTGGTGATCGAGGTCGCGCTGGTGCGGCCCGGGCCGATCCAGGGCGGCATGGTGCACCCGTATTTGCAGCGCCGGCAGAACCCCAAGCTGGTCGCCTACGAGAAGGACGACCTGCGCCCGGCGCTGGAGCGCACCCTGGGCGTGCCGATTTTCCAGGAGCAGGTGATGCAGGTGGCGATCATCGCGGCCGGCTACACGCCGGGCGAGGCCGACGGTTTGCGGCGGGCGATGGCGGCGTGGAAGCGCAAGGGCGGCATGGACCACCACCACGAACGCATCGTCAGCGGCATGCTCGACCGCGGCTACTCGCCGCAGTTCGCCGAGGCGATCTTCAGCCAGATCCAGGGCTTCGGCGAGTACGGCTTCCCGGAGTCGCACGCGGCCAGTTTCGCGTTGCTGAGCTACGCCAGCTCCTGGCTGAAATGCCACGAGCCGGCGGGCTTCCTGTGCGCGCTGCTGAACAGCCAACCGATGGGCTTTTACAGCCCGTCGCAACTGGTGCAGGACGCCCGCCGCCACGGCGTCGAGGTGCGCGCGGTCGACGTCTGCGCCAGCGGCTGGGAGTCGGCGCTGGAGGACGACCCGGGGCCGCGCGGGCAGCCGGCGGTGCGCCTCGGCCTGGCGCTGTTGCGCGGCATGCGCGCCGACAGCGCCCAGCGCATCGAGGACGCGCGCGCCGTGCAGCCGTTCGCCGGCGTGGCCGACCTGGCGCGGCGCGCCGGCCTGGACCGGCACGACTTGCAGGTGCTGGCCGGCGGCAACGCGCTGCTGGCGCTGGCCGGCAACCGGCGCCAGGCGCTGTGGCAGGCGGTCGGCGCGGTGCCGGACAAGGACTTGCTGCGCCCGACCACGCCGGACGAGGCGCTGCCGCTGCTGCGCCCGCCCTCGGAGGGCGACGAGATCCTCGGCGACTACCGCTCGCAGGGGCTGACGCTGGGGCGCCATCCGCTGGCGCTGCTGCGCGCGCAATTGCTGGAGCAGCGCTTCCTGCCGGCCGCCGCGCTGGCCCACTTCCAGGACGGCCAGCTGGCGCGCGCCTGCGGCATCGTCACCGTGCGCCAGCGCCCCGGCACCGCCAAGGGCGTGCTGTTCATCACGCTGGAGGATGAAACCGGCACCGTCAACGTCATCGTCTGGCCCTCGCTGGTCGAACAGCAGCGGCGCGAGGTGCTCGGCGCGCCGCTGCTGGGCGTGTACGGCGTCTGGCAGCGCCAGGGCATCGTGCGCCACCTGGTGGCCAAGCGCCTGGTCGACATGTCGCGCCTGCTCGGGCGCCTGCCCACCGGCAGCCGCGACTTTTGCTGACGCCGGGCTAGCCCTGCGAATGCAGGTTCAGCGTGGCCAGCTTGGCGAAGTCGATCGGTTTCACGACGTGCTTGTCGAAGCCGGCGTCGAAGGCCTGGTCCTTGTCCTGCTGGCGGCCGTAGCCGGTCAGGGCGATCAGGGTGGCGTCGCGCATGTCGGGCAGTTCGCGCAGCTTCACGGCGACCTCGTAGCCGCTCAGGTCCGGCAGGCCGATGTCGAGGAAGACGTACTGCGGCCGGAAGCTGCGCGCGCAGTCGATCGCCTGGCCGCAGTTGTAGGCGGTCCTGACCTGGTGGCCGTCGATTTCCAGCAGGTCGGCCAGGGTGTCGGCGGCGTCCTCGTTGTCGTCGACCACCAGGATGCGCGCCGCCAGCGGCGCGCCGGGCGCGGGCGCCGGGTCGGCCAGCGGCGCGTCGGCCGGGGCAACCTCGGCCGGCAGGCGCACCTCGAAGACGCTGCCGCGGCCCGGGCCGGCGCTGCTGGCGCCGACGCTGCCGCCGTGCAGCGTGACCAGCTTGCGCACCAGCGACAGGCCGATGCCCAGGGCGTCCTGGACCCGGTCGTTGGCGTGGCGGTCCTGGGCGAACAGGCCGAAGATGAAGTCGATGCGGTCGGGCGCCAGGCCGACGCCGTTGTCGGCCACGCGGATCAGCACCTGGCCGCCGTCGAGCCGGGCCGACAGCGCGATGGCGCCGCCGGGCGCGGTGAACTTGGCGGCGTTGTGCAGCAGGTTGCCGACGATTTGCGACAGCCGCACATAGTCGCCCGGCAGCCACAGCGGTTGCGCCGGCAAGTCCAGCGTGAGCGCGTGGCGGCGGCTGGCGACGATGTGGGCGTTGCTTTCGAGCGCGCTGTCGATGACGGTGTGGAGTTCGACGCGCTCCTGGTGCCGCGTGATTTTCCCTTGCGAGATGCGCGACACGTCGAGCAGGTCGTCGACCAGGCGCACCATGTGGTCGGTGTGGCGGCGGATGGTCTGGCGCGCCTTGCGCTGCCATTCCGGCACGTCCGGGTCGAGCCGCTGCAGCAGCTCGACGGCGTTGCGGATCGGCCCGAGCGGGTTGCGCAGCTCGTGCGCCAGCGTCGCCAGGAACTCGTCCTTGCGGCGGTCGACCTCGCGCAGCTCGCGTTCGACGTTGCCCAGGCGCAGCAGGGCCTTGACGTTGGCCACCAGCTCCTCCGGCTCGATCGGTTCGAACAAATAGTTGTCGGCGCCGCCGTCGAGCGCCCTGATCTTGTCGGCGACGCCGATGTACGAGGCCGACGTTTGCAGCACCAGGATGGCCTGGGTGTCCGGGTCGCTCTTGAGGCGGCGGCAAACCTCGAAGCCGTTGATGTCGGGCAGCTTGACGTCCAGCAGGATCAGGTTCGGCCGCGCCGCGCGCGCGCGCAGCAGGGCGTCGCCGCCGTTGGCCGCTTCGATCACTTGGAAGCCGGCGCGGGTCAGGATGCGCGACTTGGCGTAGCGCGCGCCGTCGCTGTCGTCGACGTTCAGGATGACGGAGTCGGGAAAGGTGGGGGGCGACATGGTGGCCTCAATCCGGGTTGGTGATGACGCTGGTGGAACCCGCCGGCGCCGGCGCTGCCGGGAGCGGGGCGGGGACGGCGCGGCCGCCGCCGGCTTGCGGCGGCGCCGCGGTCAGCAGGCGCAAGGTGGCCAGCAGCTCTTGCCGGAACAGCGGTTTGGAGCAGTAGGCGTCGGCGCCCAGGGCCAGGCCCTTGCGCTTGTCGTCGATTTCGGTGGCGACCAGGACCGGCACGTGCTGGCGCCGCGGGTCGCTTTTCACTTCGGCCAGCCAGTGCCAGGAGTGCTGGCCGTGCAGCATGATGTCGAGGATCACGGCGCCCGGCTGCAGCGCCGGCCACAGGTCGTCGGCTTCGCGCAGGCTGCGCGCCGGCACCGCGCGGAACTCGCTGTCCACCAGGTATTTCTCGTACAGCAGGCGGGTTGGCGCGTGGTCCTCGACCACCAGCACCGGGATGCGTTGGTCGCGCGCCGCCGCGCCGGCGTCGACGCCGGCGCCGGCCACGGCCGCGCCGGGCGCGACGTAGCGGGCCGGGATCACGGCGCTAAACACCGAGCCAACGCCCAGCGTGCTTTGCACGCCGACCCGGCCGTTCAGCAGGCCGGCCAGGTTGCGGCACAGCGGCAGGCCCAGGCCGGTGCCCTTGACGCCGCGCTGCAGGTGGTTTTCCACCTGGCTGAATTCCTCGAAAATCAGTTCCAGGTCGGCGGCGCCGATGCCCAGGCCGGTGTCGGCGACGTCGAAGCGCACGCTGTCCTGCCCGGGCAGCGCGACGGCGCTGACGGTGATGGCGCCGCGCTCGGTAAATTTGAGCGCGTTGGAAATGAAGTTGCGCAGGATTTGCGACAGTTTCGCCTCGTCCGTATACATCGGGCACGGCCCGTCCGGGGCGTGGAAGCTCAAACTCAGCGTTTCCGACACCAGCAGCGGGCGCAGCATGCCGCGCAGCGCGCTGAAGGTGTCGGCGACGTCGAACTCGACCGGGCGCATCTCGACCTTGCCGGCCTCGATCTTGGCCAGGTCGAGCAAGTCGTTGACCAGGTCGTTGAGCGCGACGGCGCCTTCCAGGATGAAGCTGACCTGCTTTTCCTACTCGCCCGAGAGCTCGCCGTCGACGCGCTCGAGCAGCAGCTTGGCGAGCGCGCGGATCGAGCTGAGCGGGGTGCGGAACTCGTGGCTCATGTTCGACAGGAAGCGCGACTTCATCTGGTCGGCGCGGCGCAGGTGGCCGGCTTGTTCGTCGAGCTCGGCGTACAGCGCGACCACGCCGCGGTTGGTGTCCTCCAGCTCGCGCGTCAGTTGCAGCAACTCGTCCTGGCGCGTCTTCAACTCGGCCAGCGTGGCCAGCAGTTCCTGGTTTTGCCGCTGCACCTCGAGCAGGGTGGTGTTTTCCTGCGGCGCGGCCAGTTGCGCGCCCAGCGCGCCGACCATGGTCGCGTCCAGCGCGGCGGCCTCGCGCGGGAACAGCTTGTGCAGGGTGATCTCGGTGCCGCGCTCCGGCCCGGTCTGGATGTCGACCCGGTCCATCAGGCGGCGCGCGCCGAGGATGCCCAGGCCCAGGCCGGTCGGCGAGCGGTAGGCGCCGGCCAGGATCTGCTCCAACTGGGCGATGCCGGGGCCCTGGTCGACGATGCGCATGCGCAGGATCTGCGGCGAGGTCGCGCCCTCGATGGCGAACTCGACGCTGCCGCCGCCGGCGTAGTTGTAGACGTTGCGCGCCAGTTCCGAGACCGAGGTGGCGATGCGCACCTGGTCCTGCTTGTTGAAGCCGCACAGGGCGGCCACCTGGCGCGCGCGCTGGCGCGCGGCCACGACGTCGAGTTCGGTCTTGACGGCGACCGTGAGGATGCGCCGCGTCATACCGCCGCCTCCGCGCCGGCGCCGCAGTCGCGCAGCACCAATACGCCGACGTCGTCGCGCCCGCGGCCGAAGTCGCGGTACAGCAGCGCGGCGATGATGCCCGGGTGGCAGCGCTCCAGGCCGGGGTAGTGGTCGAGGTTCCAGCGCGTGCCGACGCCGTCCGAATGCAGCACCAGCGTGGCGCCGGCGTGCCACGGCAAGGCGAATTCCTGCACCTTGCGCAGGTTGCTGCCGACGATGCCGTTGTGCGACAGCAGGTGGCGCCGGGCGGCGCCGTCGAAGACGCAGCCGGCGATGTTGCCGACCCCGGCGAAGCGCAGCTGCGCCGCGCCGAGGTCGATGCGGGCGATCGCCAGCGCCGCGCCGCGGCTGCCGTGCAGCGCCGCGTGCAGGCGTTGCAGCAGCGCCGCCGGCGCGCTGGCGCTGTCGCCGGCGGCCGCCGCCAGCGCGGCCTGGGCGGCGGCGGCGGCCTGCGGGCCGTGGCCCAGGCCGTCGGCCACCAGCAGCGTCAGGCTGTCGCGCCCGGGCGTGGCCAGCCAGGCGTCGCCGCATTCCTGCTCGCCGGGCAGGGGCAGGCAGACCGCGCCGAGTTGGAACAGCGGCGCCGGCGCCGGCGGAAGCGGCGCCGCGCCCCACAGCGCCATGCGCAGCACGGTGCCGCGCTCGGGCGCGGTGTAGGCGTCGAATTCGTGCGCCAGGCGGCGCATCGCGCCCAGGCCGACGCCGTAGCTGCCGGCGGTGGAGTGGCCGTCCTGCATTTGGCGGGCCAGGTTGGCGATGCCGGGGCCGGCGTCGAGCGCCGTCACCTCGACGCCGAGGACGGCGGCGCCGCCGCCGTCATACCCGTACAAGGGGCGCAGCAGGATTTCGCCGTGGCCGGCGTGCTTGACGATGTTGGTGGCCGCCTCGGTGACCAGCAGGGCCAGTTGGCCGACGCGCACCTCGTCCCAGCCGAGCCGGCGGCCCAGTTCGTTGCCGGCGCGCCGCGCCGCCGCCACTTCGCTCGGCTCGCCGATGCGGTAGTTGTGTTGCGGCCCGGCCAGATTTAAAAGAGTGTCCATTTGGTTATCGTCACCGTAGTGCCTTTGCCCGTCGTTGTATTGATACTGAATTCGTCGCAGAGGCGCTTGGCGCCGCTCAGCCCCAGGCCCAGCCCGCCGCCGCTGGTGTAGCCGTCGGTCAGCGCCAGCGCCACGTCGGCGATGCCGGGGCCTTCGTCGACGAAACGCAACTCGACGCCGCGGCGCGCGCCGTTGTCGCGCCGCCGCATGTGCGCGCTGCCGCCGCCGCCGTAGCGCAAGGTGTTGCGCGCCAGTTCGCTGGCGGCGGTGACCATCTTGGTCTGCTCGATCAGGCTGAAGCCGAGCGCCACCAGTTGTTCGCGCACCTGTTGGCGCAGGCGCACCACGTCCTCGTCGCTGTTCAGCGGCAGCACCGCCGGCAGCGCCGCCGGTTGCGCCGCGGCGGCGTTCAAAACGGCGCCTCGCGCCGCAACAGCTTGATGCCGGCGTCGACGTTGAGCGCGGTGCGCACGCCGTCCAGCGTCAACCCCAGTTCGACCAGCGTGATGGCGACGGCCGGGCGCATGCCCACCAGCACGGTGCGGGCGTCGAGGATCTTCGCCATCGCCGCGGTGTTGCTGATCATGCGGCCGATGAAGGAGTCGACCATGTCGAGCGCGGAAATGTCGATCAGCACGCCGCGCGCGCGGTCCTTGACGATGCGCTCGGTCAGGTCGTCCTGCAGCGTCATGGCGAGCCGGTCGTGCATGTCGACCTGGATCGTCACCAGCAACAGCGTGCCCATTTTCAAGATTGGGATGCGGTCCATGCGCGCCTCCTAGTCGGGTTCCGAATAACTGATGGTCGAGCCGGTGCGTTTCAGCGCCACCACGAAGGCGTCGGCCAGCGTCGCCTTGGTGGTCACGTCCTCCAGGTTGACGCCCAGGTGCACGATGGTTTGGGCGATCTGCGGGCGGATGCCGCTGATGATGCAATCGGCGCCCATCAGGCGCGCCGCGGCGATGGTCTTGAGCAAATGCTGGGCCACCAGCGTGTCGACCGTCGGCACGCCGGTGATGTCGATGATGGCGATCGAGGCGCCGGTGTCTACGATTTTTTGCAACAGGCTTTCCATGACGACCTGGGTGCGGGCGCTGTCGAGCGTGCCGATCAGCGGCAGCGCCAGCACGTTTTTCCACAGTTGCACCACCGGCGTCGACAGTTCCAGCAATTCCTGCTGCTGGCGCAAGATCACCTGTTCGCGCGCCTTCTGGTAGACCTCGACGGTGTACAGGCCGAGCTGGTCGAACAGCGCGCTGGTGTAGGCGCTCTCGGCGACGATGGCGGCGGGGTCGCCGGCCAGTTCGGCGCGCAGGTGGGCGAACAGCGGCTCCTTCAGCGAAAACACGAAGCTGGCCGTTTCAATCGACGAAAAGCCCTGGCGCACGCGCGCCTGCGACAGCTCGCTGAGCAGGTGGCGGGTGTCGTCCCACGCCGGCCCTTCGATATCGCTGCTGGCGCCCTGGCGTATCGCCTGCGCCAGCAGCGGCAGCAACTGCCCGGCCTGCTCGCGCAACTGCGCCTCGGCCGCCTTGTCGCGGCGGATCATGCGCGCCATCATGCCGGCCAGCCAGCCTTCGAGCAGGCTGTTCTGGTGTTGTTCGATGATGGCGCCTAATTGCGTGGTGGTGTAGTGGTTCATGCTGTTCCTCGGGGCGGCGCCGGCTGGCGGCGCCGTCGCGCCGCCTCGCCTCAGCGATGCTGCTGTCGCCGGGGTTGGCGCGGCCTGCTCGGCCGCGGGGTGGCGCGCCGCCGGTCGCGGACGGCGCGAATACACATCGCGGGCACCGGCGCGGCGGCGCGGTACAAGCGGACTTAGCGCCCGCTGGTGGCGTAAAAACCGTGCACTTCGGTGGCCCAGGCCTGGTTGGCCATGTCGGGCCAGCGATCGGTGTCGAAGCCGGGCGCCGTCTCGAAGCGCTGCTGGTCGATGTTCAGTGTAAAGCGCTTGTTGACGGTGTCCAGCGTCAGCGCCTCCCACGGCACGGCGAAGAGCTTTTCGCCGATGGTGAAGACGCCGCCGCGCGACATGACCGCGTAGGCGATTTTTCCCGAGCGCATGTCCAGCATGATTTCCTTGATCTCGCCCAGGTGCTCGTCCTTCAGATTGTGGACGTGGTCGCCGATCAGCGTGTCGGCGCCCATCAGTTCCGGGCCCGGGCCTTTGTGGCCGGTGTCCACATACATTCCATATACGTCGCGTTCTTCGTAGCTCATGGTGACCTCCGTGGTGAAAGACGTGAGAGTGCCTGCGCGGCGGAAAAGTTTCTGTTCGCTGACGCACACATATATATATCTGATCGGGAATGGGCGGCATGCGCGCGGCGCGCCCCGGCGCCGCCCGGTTTGGGCTAAGCTGGGTGCATGGCGGGGCGGCCGGGAAACCGGCGGCCCGACGATGTTGTGCGCTTGCAGCATGGAGGCCGGGGTTGGCCGCGGTTTGACGGATTTTTCCGCGCCGGGCAGGAACGCCGGGCGGTCTTTAGTGTATAATTTCAATTTCCCGCACGTGCCGTTCGGCACTATCCGCAATGACCAAATTTGTCTTCGTCACTGGCGGCGTCGTGTCTTCCCTTGGTAAAGGGATTGCCGCCGCCTCTCTCGCCGCGATCCTCGAATCGCGCGGCCTCAAAGTCACCATGCTCAAGCTCGACCCGTATATCAACGTCGATCCTGGCACGATGAGCCCTATGCAACACGGTGAAGTGTTCGTCACCGACGACGGGGCCGAAACCGACCTCGACCTCGGCCACTACGAGCGTTTCATCTCGACCCGCATGAAAAAGGTCAACAACTTCACCACCGGCCAGATCTACGAATCGGTGATCCGCAAGGAACGCCGCGGCGAATACCTGGGCAAGACGGTGCAAGTGATCCCGCACATCACCAATGAAATCCAGGACTACATCTACCGCGGCGCCGAAGGTTTCGACGTCGCGCTGGTGGAAATCGGCGGCACCGTCGGCGACATCGAATCGCTGCCGTTCCTGGAGGCGGCGCGCCAGTTGAGCCTGCGCGCCGGACGCAAGTCGTCGGCCTTCGTCCACCTGACGCTGGTGCCCTACCTGCAGTCGGCCGGCGAGCTGAAAACCAAGCCGACCCAGCACAGCGTGCAAAAGCTGCGCGAAATCGGCATTTCGCCGAACGCGCTGCTGTGCCGCGCCGACCGGCCGATTCCCGACGACGAGCGCGCCAAGATCTCGCTGTTCTCGAACGTCGAGGAAAAGGCCGTCATCTCCGTGTGGGACGCCGACACCATCTACAAGGTGCCGCAGATGCTGCACGACCAGGGCCTGGACGCGATCGTCTGCGAAGCGCTGGGCCTGGACCCGGCGCCGGCCGACCTGTCGATGTGGAGCAAGCTGATCTACGCGCTCGAGCATCCGAAGGCGGAAGTGACGATCGGCATGGTCGGCAAGTACGTCGAGCTGACCGAGTCGTACAAGTCGCTGACGGAGGCGCTGCGCCACGCCGGCATCCACACCGAAAGCCGCGTCAACATCGAGTACATCGACTCCGAAGAGATCGAGACCAAGGGTTGCGCCGAGCTGTCGAAGTACGACGCGATCCTGGTGCCGGGCGGCTTCGGCAAGCGCGGCGTCGAAGGCAAGATCGCGGCGGCCCGTTTCGCCCGCGAAAACCAGATCCCCTACCTGGGCATCTGCCTGGGCATGCAGGTCGCGCTGATCGAGTACGCCCGCCACATGGCCGGCATGGCCAACGCCAATTCGACCGAGTTCGACCTCGACACCGACCAGCCGGTGGTGGCCTTGATCAATGAATGGCAAAACCACGACGGCAAGGTCGAGTTGCGCGACGAGAACTCCGACCTGGGCGGCACCATGCGCCTGGGCGCGCAAACCTGCGCCGTCAACCCGGGCACGCTGGCCGCCGAGATCTACGGCAGCGTCGTCACCGAGCGCCATCGCCACCGTTACGAAGCCAACAACCATTACCTCGGCCGCGTCGAAGCGGCCGGCATGGTGGTGTCGGCCCGTACCCCGAGCGAAGACCTGTGCGAAATCATGGAATTGCCGCGCACCGGCGCCAACGCCCATCCCTGGTACATGGGCGTGCAATACCATCCTGAATTCAAGTCGACGCCGCGCACCGGCCATCCGCTGTTTACCTCGTTCATCAAGGCTGCCCTGGCGCATCAAGCGGCGGGCGGCACCACCGTGGCGCACCTGCACGCCGTCGCCGGCACCGCCTTAGGAGATGCAGCATGAAATTATGCGGATTTGACGTCGGCCTTGACCAGCCGTTTTTCCTCATCGCCGGCACCTGCGTGATCGAATCGCGCCAGATGGCGTTCGACACCGCCGGCGCGCTCAAGGACATGACGGCCGCGCTGGGCATCCCGTTCATCTACAAGTCCTCGTTCGACAAGGCCAACCGTTCGTCGGGTACCTCGTTCCGCGGGCTCGGCATGGACAAGGGCCTGGAAATCCTCGGCGACGTCAAACGCGAGCTGGGCGTGCCGGTCTTGACCGACATCCACGCGGTCGAGGACATCGCCGCGGTGGCGTCGGTGGTCGACGTGCTGCAAACGCCGGCCTTCCTGTGCCGCCAGACCGATTTCATCACCGCCTGCGCCCAGTCGGGCAAGCCGGTGAATATCAAGAAGGGCCAGTTCCTGGCCCCCGGCGATATGAAAAACGTCATCGACAAGGCGCGCGCCGCGGCCCGCGCCAAGGGGCTGCTGGAAGATAACTTCATGGCCTGCGAACGCGGCGTGTCGTTCGGCTACAATAACCTGGTGTCGGACATGCGTTCGCTGGCGATCATGCGCGAGACGGCTTGCCCGATCGTGTTCGACGCCACCCACTCGGTGCAGTTGCCGGGCGGCCAGGGCACCTCGTCCGGCGGCCAGCGCGAATTCGTGCCGGTGCTGGCGCGCGCCGCCGTCGCCGTCGGCGTCGCCGGCCTGTTCATGGAAACCCATCCGAACCCGGCCGGGGCGCTGTCCGACGGCCCGAACGCGGTGCCGCTGGGGCGCATGAAAGAGTTGCTGTCGACCTTGATCGAGCTGGACCGCGTCACCAAGAAGGCTGGTTTCCTGGAAAACAGCTTTACTTGATCTTGCAAGCTGGACTCCCCCGGCGCGGCGCCGCGCCGGGAATACCCTGAAAATTCCTGGATGAGTGGCGTGAAAACGCCGCTTGCCGAGACCTGTTACGCTTAACTTTGGAGAATGACATGAGTGCTATCGTTGATATTATCGGCCGTGAAATCATTGACTCGCGCGGCAATCCGACCGTGGAATGCGACGTCCTGCTGGAGTCGGGCGTGATGGGCCGCGCGGCGGTGCCGTCGGGCGCCTCGACCGGCTCGCGCGAAGCGATGGAGCTGCGCGACGGCGACATGAAACGTTATTTCGGCAAGGGCGTGCTGCAAGCGTGCGAGAACATCAACACCGAAATCTCGGAAGCGATCATGGGCCTGGACGCCAATGAGCAAGCGTTCCTGGACCGTACCCTGATCGACCTGGACGGTACCGAAAACAAGAGCCGCCTGGGCGCCAACGCCATCCTGGCCGTCTCGATGGCCGTCGCCAAGGCCGCCGCCGAAGAAGCCGGCCTGCCTTTGTACCGCTACTTCGGCGGTTCGGGCGCGATGCAAATGCCGGTGCCGATGATGAACGTCATCAACGGCGGCGCGCACGCCGACAACAACCTCGATATTCAGGAATTCATGATTATCCCGGTCGGCGCGCCGAGCTTCAAGGAAGCCGTGCGTTACGGCGCGGAAGTGTTCCACACGCTGAAAAAGATCCTGCAGAAAAAGGGCTTGACCACGGCGGTCGGCGACGAGGGCGGTTTCGCGCCCTCCGTGGCCAGCCACGAAGAAGCCATCAAGCTGATCATCCAGGCGATCGAAGAGGCCGGCTACGAGCCGGGCACGCAGATCGCGCTGGGCCTGGACTGCGCCGCCAGCGAGTTCTACAAGAACGGCAAGTATGAATTGGCCGGCGAGGGCCTGAGCCTGTCGGCGACCGACTTCACCAACCTGCTGGCGACCTGGTGCGACAAGTACCCGATCATCTCGATCGAAGACGCGATGGCCGAGGGCGACTGGGAAGGCTGGGCGATCCTGACCGAAGCGCTGGGCAAGAAGGTGCAACTGGTCGGCGACGACCTGTACGTCACCAACACCAAGATCTTGAAAGAAGGCATCCAAAAGGGCATCGCCAACTCGATCCTGATCAAGATCAACCAGATCGGCACGCTGACCGAAACCTTCGCCGCGATTGAAATGGCCAAACGCGCCGGCTACACGGCCGTTATTTCGCACCGTTCCGGCGAGACGGAAGACTCGACCATCGCCGACATCGCCGTCGGCATGAACGCGCTGCAGATCAAGACCGGCTCGATGTCGCGTTCGGACCGCATGGCCAAGTACAACCAGTTGCTGCGTATCGAGGAAGACCTGGGCGACATCGCCAGCTACCCTGGCCGCGACGCTTTCTATAACCTGAAGTAATTCACCTCAACCGGCCGGATTGTACTCCGGCCGGTTTCATTCCCATGCGTCTGATTACGCTCGCACTCGCGGCCCTGCTGTTGTTGATTCAATTCCCGCTGTGGATAGGCAAAGGGGGATGGTTGCGCGTGTCCGACCTGGAAAACCAGGTGGAAATGGCGCAAAAGAAGAATGTGGAACTGAAAGCCCGCAACGCCAAACTCGATTCCGAAGTGCGCGATCTGGAAGACGGCACCGGAGCGGTCGAGGAGCGCGCCCGTTTTGAACTGGGCATGGTCAAGAAAAACGAAATTTTCGTGCAAATCGTCGGCAAGGGCCAGACCCCGCCGATCGTGTCCGCCGCGGCCACCGCCCCGGCGCCGGCTGTAAGCACCGGCAACGCGCCCGCGCCACACTGACGTTAGCCCCGGAGGACGGAGGAAGCAATGTTCGACTCTCGTCCCGGAGGGCTCAACTGTACTACCTGCCTGCCTACTACTTGCTGCTTACTACTTGCCGCTTACCTGCTGTATTTCCAACACTGCTCAATTAAACAAAACGACTTAACCGCGCGACGCCATGAAACGCAATTCGGCCGACAGGTTAGGCATGCTCGACTCGTGACGGTTCGCTTCGGCGTACAGCGCGGCGATATCGCGTGCGCGTTGACGCGGCGACGGCTTGGTGGCGGCGCGCGACGCGCGGCTGCTTGCGCCGGCGTCCTTGACGGCCAATTCCTGGTACGGCTTGACGGCCAGCAGCGCTGACAGCAGCGAGCGGGCGGCGGCGCCGACTTGGCTCAGGTAGCCGTTCGATGGGGTCGATTGGGCGGCGAAGTTGTTGGTGATCGTGGACATGGTGTGACTCCTTAAGATAGAGGGGATGTTGCATTGCACAATATCGGAGTCGCGGTTATGCGTCCAATTCCCTTTTCAAATTTCAGAAATTCACAATGCACATAATAGGGGCGTAGACGCGCCTTTTTGGTGCGTAAAATATACTGGTGCGTGGCAATTTTTTTTGCCGCCGCGGCGGGCGTGGCGGCTGGGGCGGGGCGCCCCGGCCCGAGGCCGGGCGGGGCGCTTGGAAGGCTTAGTGCTTGACGGCGCTGGCGCTGATCAGCGCTTCGGCGGGCGCGTCGGTGACAAACAGTTGCGCGCAGTCGACCTTGTCGAAGGCGTAGCGCTGGCCGCAGAAGTCGCAGTTGACGCTGACTTCGCCGAATTCATCGAGGGTGCCGTCGACCTCGGGCTGGCCCAGCATCTTCAACATATTGCCGACCTTTTCGCGGGTGCACGAGCAATGGAAGCTCGGGTGGGTCGGTTCGAACACGCGGATGGTTTCCTCCCAGAACAGGCGCTGCATCAGCGTGTCGATATCGGTCGACAGCATCTCCTCCGGCTTCAGCGTGGACGCCAGCATCACCGCGCGGTTCCAGGTGTCCAGCGCGTCCTCCTCGGACAGCGGCACCGCCTCGGCCTTGCCGCCGTGGTGCGGCAGCTTTTGCAGCAACAGGCCGCGCGAGGTGGTGTCGTTGGTGGCCAGCCACAGCCGGGTGTCGAGCTGCTCGGAGCGCAGCATGTAATTCTCGATCACCGTCGCCAGGTCGTCGCCGTCGAGCGGCACGATGCCCTGGTAGGGTTGCTGGCCCGGCATCTTGTCGTTCGGGTCGAGGGTGATGATGAAGCGGCCGTTGCCGTTGGCGTTGAGCAGCGCCGGCACCGTCGCGTCGTCGGCGATCTGCGCCTTCGGGTCGAGCTTGGCGGTGGCGCGCAGGCGCAGTTCGGCGTCGCACTCGACCACCATCAGGCGCACCGGACCGTCGCCGTGGATTTGCATGATGATCGAACCGTTGAACTTCAGGTTGGCCGACAGCAGGGCGGCGGCGGCCACCATTTCGCCCAGCACCGCCTGCACCGCCGGCGGGTAGCTGTTGTGCGACAGCGTCTCGCGCCAGGTGGCGGAGATGTCGATGAACTCGCCGCGCACGGCCGCGTTATCGAAAATAAATTTTTGCAGCGTGTCGATGCCGGCGTCTGGCTTTACGTCTGTCGTCATTGTTTCTTATCCAATCTTTGTAAGTTGCGTCTTGAACAGCTGGGCGCGCTGCACATAACTTGCGGCGTTGCCTTGCAAACGCGTGATGTCTTCCGGCGTCAGCGGCCGCACCGCCTTCGCCGGCGAGCCGATGATTAACATATTGTCGGGAAATTCCTTGCCCTCCGTCACCAGGGCGCCGGCGCCGACCAGGCAGCCCTTGCCGATTTTGGCGCCGTTCAGCACCACCGCCTGGATGCCGATCAGCGCGCCGTCGCCAATGCTGCAGCCGTGCAGCATGGCTTGGTGGCCGACCGTCACGTTCTTGCCTATCGACAGGGGAAAACCCATGTCGGTGTGCAGCACCGACGATTCCTGCACATTGCTATTCTCGCCAATGGTGATACGCTCGTTGTCGCCGCGCAGCGTCACGCCGAACCACACAGAGGCGTTGGCCCCGACGCTGACCTTGCCGATCACGGTGGCGGTGTCGGCGATGAAAGCGGACGCGTCAATATGCGGCGCGTGCTCGCCCAATTGGTAGATGGTCATAATCAGGTCCGGTGAACGTTGGAATCGCGCTATTTTACGCCCTCGCCGGCTTTTCCCGTCCGGCAAGCGCAATTCGGTATAATGGTACGACCGTGCTTTTATATTCGGGTTTATTGTAGCGCGTCGCCGCTCGTTGGCGGCGCCTTTGTTACTTTCAAGGTGGAACCATTATGCAACTGTCTCGCTCCGAAATGATCACCGTGCGCGGCTTGCGCACCCATGTCCGGCACTGGGGCCGCGAGGGCGCGCCCAAGTTGTTCATGCTACACGGCTGGATGGACGTGTCGGCCTCGTTCCAGTTCGTCGTCGACGCGCTGCAGGGCGACTGGCATGTGATCGCCCCGGATTGGCGCGGCTTCGGCCTGAGCGAGCGGCCGCGCGCCGACACCTATTGGTTCCCCGACTATGTCGCCGATCTCGACGCGATCCTGCGCCATTATTCGCCCGATCAGGCCGTCAACCTGCTCGGTCACAGCATGGGCGGCAATGTCATCGGCATCTATGCCGGCGCGCGCCCGGGGCGCATCCGCAAGCTGATCAATCTGGAGGGCTTCGGCTTGCGCTCGAACCTGCCCGAGCAGGTGCCGGGCCGCTACGCCAGGTGGCTCGACGAATTGCTCGAACCGGCCGAGATGCGCAGCTATCCGGACCGCGCCGCGGTCGCCGCGCGCCTGCAAAAAACCAATCCGCGCCTGTCCGACGAGCGCGCCGAGTTCCTGTCGCGCCACTGGGCCGCGCAAAACGCCGCCGGCCAATGGGACATCCTGGGCGATCCGCAGCATAAGAAGGCCAGCCCCTTGCCCTACCACGTCGAGGATTTCATGGCGTGCTGGAGCGCGATCACCGCGCCGGTGCTGTGGGTCGAGGCGGCCGATACCAATATGTGGTTGTGGATGGGGCCGAAGGCGGAGGCGCGCATCGAGATCGACCGCCGCCTCGGTTTCCTACGCGACGTGACGGCGAAGATGATCAGCGACGCCGGCCACATGCTGCACCACGACCAGCCGGAAGCGCTGGCGCGGATGGTGGAGGAGTTTTTGGCGTAAGGGGCGGGGGGGGGGAACAAACGCTCCCCAAACAAACGTCCTCCCAAAACCTATCCTTCCCCCGCTTTGTTTTTG
>NZ_JBJXIB010000115.1:0-19142 GCF_046115965.1 Janthinobacterium sp. CG_23.3
TACGCAAGCAAGGCCATGGCATGCTTGAGGTTCTGCTCCGGGCCTTCAACGGTAATCCTATCCCGCTTGCCGCATAGCGGCTGAACAGTCACAAACAGTGTAGCGTCCTCAGCCGTTAAAACCATTTGACCTGGCGCAAACTTTTCAAGGAAGGGATAAATACAACAGCCGCCGCGCGCCGCGTCCGGCGCGGCCGATGTTGCAACGCACACAAAAAAGCCCGTCCCCGCCTGCCGCCACGGCCAGCGTGTATGCGGGGCGGCGCGGCGACGGCGCCGCCGCCGCGGGCGCCGCCGGGCGGCGCGCGGCCGTCCGGATGCGCCGCCGGCGCTGTTTCGGCGCCAACAATAAGCACAAAACTACTGCCCGCCTCAAATCGCCGCGTTACAAAAATACAACAGCCTGGCGGCTTTCTTTAGCTTTCGACCAACCTTCCTCCCGATAATCGACCATTCCATCGATCTTGGCGCCGCCAGCATTTAAGGTTCAACTCATCCAAGTGTTGATCGCACCGCACTTTTCTGCTTCATGGATTTTTGAACAAGTTCACTTTATAGGGAATTAAAAATGAAAAAATCACTCCTGGTCCTGTCTCTTTTCGGCGCTTTCGCCGGTGTTGCACATGCACAATCGTCGGTCGTCATCTACGGCACCGTCGACGCCAACGTCCAAAAAGTGACCGGCACCAGCGCCGCGATCAGCAAGCACGACAACAACAAACTGGGCTTCAAGGGCGTTGAAGATCTGGGCAACGGCTTGAAAGCCCTGTTCCAACTGGAAATCCGCTACGAACTCGACACCGGCACGCTGGAAGCGAACACCCGTCCGCTGTTCCAGGGACAGAGCCGCGTCGGCCTGCAAGGCGCCTTCGGTACCGTGCGCCTGGGCCGCGGCCTGACCGCCTACCAGGAGACCAGCACCGCCTTCGAACCATGGTCGGGCATGCCTAGCCGCGCCGGCTTCCAGCCGGACATCCACATCGCCGGCTACACCAGCGATCCGCTGAGCGCGGCCGGCAATTCGAGAAACCGTTTTTCGAATGCGCTGTTCTATAACACCCCGGTGATGTCCGGCTTCCAGCTGAACGCCACCGTCGGCGCCAAGGAAACCAACGGCGGCCCGGCGATCATCGGCCGCAACCCGGTCATTGCAACGCCAACCCCGGCGAATCCGCAACGCTTCCAGTACGCCGCCAACTCGGCAGGCGACGCCAATCCTTACTCGCTGTCGGGCACCTACACCAACGGCCCGGTCGCCGCCATGCTCGGCTACGAGCGCAACGCCGTCCAAACCAAACTGTGGTCGGCCGCCGCCTCGTTCAACCCGATCACCCCACTGAAATTGATGGCCTCGTACCAGGAGCAGGACTTCGGCCACACCGCGTTCGCCGCCGCCGACGAAGCCAAATCGTGGGTGGTTGGCGCCAACTACACCGTCGGCTCGGGCCTGATCCGCGCCGGTTACGGCCGCCTGACCCCGGAGAACGCCACCAAAACCAAGCGCGCCTCGATCGGCTACGAACACAACCTGTCCAAACGCACCTATCTGTACGCGGAAGCGTCGCAAACCAAGACCGCGGTCAAGACCAACTACTACGGCGTCGGCGTGCACCACAACTTCTAATCGGCGCAGGGCGAACCGTGCTACGGAACGCCCGCACCAATGCGTCGCGCAAAACGGCAGTGGGCAACCACGGCCGTTTTTTTTCGTCCGCGCGGCGCCTGTGTCTTTTCCGCAACCAACGTTCCGGGCTAAACGTTGGCGTTCTGTACAAGCCCAAAGAAGAGTGTCATATTGAACTGCGACGAAATAGTACGTACGTTCGTTTCAACTAAAAATACAACCATTTGGAGACAGCATGAACACAAAATTACTCGTTGGCGTGATTGCCGCGTGTTTCGCAGCGCCGGCACTGGCGCAGTCCAGCGTAGTGATCTATGGCATCGCCGACGCCGGCCTGATGTATGTCGACAACGGCGGCAAGGATAGCAAGGTCAAGCTCGTCAGCGGCATCGCCGACGGCTCGCGCCTCGGTTTCAAGGGCACCGAGGACATGGGCGGCGGCTACAAGGCCATCTTCAACCTGGAAGCGCGCGTGGAGATCGACACCGGCAACAACAAGACCGGCAATCTGAGTTCGAACCAGGGCTTCGCGCTGACGCGCGGCCTGGAACGCCTGCCGGCGCCCTTGCTGGCCGGTGTACGCGGCGCGCTGCAGCCGGCGGTCAACGTCAACACCAGCGGCGCGCTGTTCGACCGCACCTCGATGGTCGGCCTGGTCACGCCGGTCGGCGCCATCCTTGCCGGGCGCATGTACACGCCCGGCTACGAGGTGTTCAACAACGCCGACGTGTTCGAGTCCGGCACCGGCGGCGGCTGGGGCGGCATCGTCGGCGGCACCGGCGGCCTGCTGACGGCGGGCATGGCGATCCGCTCCGACAAATCGCTGCAATACCGCATCGAAACGCCGAACGGCTTCGGCGCGGCGCTGATGTACGGCGCCGAAAAGTCCGGCTACGTCGGCTTGGACAAGCGCTCGTGGGGCGGCAACGTGCGCTACAAGGCGAACGGCTGGAACGTCGGCCTGGGCCACAACCACGGCACCGACCAGGTCGGCAACCGCGGCCTGGTCACCACCACGCTGGGCGGCTCGTATGAAACCGGCGACGCCAAGCTGTTCGCCGGCTACCACAAGCAAAAGAACGAAAACTCGGTCATCATCCGCCTCGCCGGCGAACAGCTGGCGCCGGTCTTCGCCTCGCTGGGCGCGGCCGGGCCGGGCATCGCCCGGATGGTCAACGCGGCGCTGGTGCGCAACTTCTACCTCGACGCGGTCAGCTACCAGCTCGGCGCCCACTACAAGATCGGCGCCGGCCGCGTGATGGCCTCGGTGGTGCGCCAGGACGACAAGACCGCGTCCAACAGCGACGCCACCCAGTTCGCCCTCGGCTACGACCACAACCTGTCCAAGCGCACCGACATCTACACCGTGCTGGCCTACATCAAGAACACCAACCAGGGCCAATATGCGATCGGCGCGGCCAGCGCCTCGGGCGGCTTCACCGAGAAGGCCGGCGACGCCAGCCGCGGCATCCAGATGGGCATCCGCCACCGCTTCTAAGCTTGCCGGCTTGACGGCAACCGCGACAGGCGCCCCCCGGGCGCCTGTTTTTATTTCTGCGCAGCTCAGGCGAAGCGCGCGCGCCGCGGGGCTGTCGGTTAAAATTGGGATTCCCGCTGCGCAACGCCGCCGCCGACCACTTACCAACCGAAACGACCGATGACCGCCACACTGGATTCCACCACCGTCGCCCAATACCTGACGGCGCACCCGCAATTTTTCCAGGAGCACGCCGCCCTGCTAGGCGAGGTCAAACTGGCCAGCCCGCTGACCGGGCGCACCGTCTCGTTGCAGGAGCGCCAGATGGAAGTCATGCGCGACAAGTACAAGGCGCTCGAACTGCGCCTGTCCGACCTGTCGCGCCTGGCCGAGGAAAACGCCGGCATCGCCGCCAAGTTCCACGGCTGGACCCAGGACCTGCTGCGCGCCCGCGGCGGGGCCGGGCAGGCGCGCGCGGTGCTCGACGGCATGCTCGGCCATTTCGCCGTGCCGCAGGCCACGCTGCGCCTGTGGGACCTGGCGCCGGAACACCACGACGCCTGGTTCGCCCAGGGCGTCTCGGACGACGCCCGCCTTTTCGCCAACAGCCTGCTGGCGCCGTATTGCGGCAGCAACAACGACTTCGAGGCGGTGCGCTGGCTCGGCGCCGGGCCGGTGGCCTCGACGGCGATGCTGGCGCTGCGCGCGCCGGACGGCAACGGCGCCGCGTTCGGCCTGCTGATCCTCGGCTCGCCCGACGCGCAACGCTTCACGGCCGGCATGGCGACCGATTTCCTGGTCAACATCGGCGCCACCGCCAGCACCGCGCTGGCGCCGCTGCGCGCCTGAGGCCGCGGCCGGCATGAGCGAGACGCGCAGCAACGCCGACTGGCTGGCGGCCTACCTGTCCCAGCTGAGCAGCCAGCGCAAGCTGTCGCCGCACAGCGTGGCCGCCTACCGCCGCGACCTGCTGGAACTGGCCCGCTTCGGCGACGGCCTGGCCTGGGACGCGCTGGGCGTCGGCGAGATCCGCCGCTACACCTCGAAACTCCACGCCGGCGGCCTGAACCCGCGCTCGATCGCCCGCAAGCTGTCGAGCTGGCGCGGCTTCTTCGACTGGCTCGGCCGCCAGAGCGCGCTGGCGGCCAACCCGGCCGCCGGCGTGCGCGCGCCCAAGCGCGCCAAAACCCTGCCGAAGGCGCTGTCGGTCGACGACGCGGTGCGACTGGCGGCGACGCCGTCGCGCCTGCACGGCGCGCCGCTGCCGGCCGAGCTGTGCAACCGCGCCATGTTCGAACTGCTGTATTCGAGCGGCCTGCGGGTGGCCGAGTTGTGCGGCCTGGACCGGCAACACCGCCCGGCCGGCGCGCACGGCCCGGCCTCGCTGGGCTGGATCGACGCCGCCGCCGGCGAGGTCGTGGTGACCGGCAAGGGCGGCAAGATGCGCAAGGTGCCGGTCGGCGCGGCCGCGCTGGCGGCGCTGGCGGCCTGGCTGGCGGTGCGCCCGGCGCCGGCCGACGGCGGCGCCGCGCTGTTCCTGAGCACCCGCGGCAGCCGCATCTCGCCGCGCCTGGTGCAACTGCGCCTGAAGGCGCACGGCCAGGCCATCGGCATTCCCGTCAACGTCCACCCGCACGTGCTGCGCCACTCGTTCGCCTCGCACGTGCTGCAATCGTCGGGCGATTTGCGCGCGGTGCAGGAAATGCTCGGTCACGCCAGCATCACCTCGACCCAGGTCTACACCTCGCTCGACTTCCAGCACCTGGCGCTGGCTTACGACAAGGCGCATCCGCGCGCCAAAATCAAATAAACCGCCGCCGCCGGCCTGATCTACATCAAGCGCGCCAGCCGAATTTGCAAGCGGGCGCGGAAATCCGGCATAATCGTCGGCCTGCCGCGCAAAAAAGGCGGCCCGGCGCAGATTCAGACCTTTATTCCACAGCAACGGCGGACAGCAACCATGGCACTCATTCCCACCACCATCCTGACGGGCTTTCTCGGTGCCGGCAAAACCACCCTGCTCAACCGCATCTTGCGGGAACCGCACGGCATGCGCATCGCCGTGATTGAAAACGAATTCGGCCAGGAAAACATCGACAACGAGATCCTGGTGCGGGACAGCACGGAACAGATCGTCGAAATGAACAACGGCTGCATCTGCTGCACCGTGCGCGGCGACCTGATCGTGGCGCTCGGCGCGCTGGCGCAAAAGCGCGACGCCGGCCTGCTGCAGTTCGACCGGGTGGTGATTGAAACCACCGGCCTAGCCAACCCGGGGCCGGTGGCGCAAACCTTTTTCGTCGACGACGAGGTGGCCAGCCACTACATGCTCGACGCCATCGTCACCGTCGTCGACGCGCACCACGCCATGGCCCAGCTCGACGAGCACGAGGAGGCCCAGCGCCAGGTCGGCTTCGCCGACAAGCTGCTGCTGTCGAAAACCGACCTGGTCGACGCCGCCGACCTGGCACTGCTGACGCGGCGCCTGAAGCGCATCAATCCGCGCGCGCCGATCGGCGCCGCCGATTTCGGCAACGTGCCGCTGGCCGAGGTGCTCGACCTGCGCGGCTTCAACCTCAACGAAAAACTGGAACTGGACCCGGACTTCCTGGCCACCGAGCCGGCCCACGTGCACGAGCACGAGCACGCCCGCGAGCACGCCCACGACGGCCATGACGGGCACGCACACGCGCACAGCGAAGCCTGCGCCGCCGACTGCGACGCGTCCGCCCACAACCACCACCACGCCGGCCACAGCGACGACATCGCCGCCTTCGTGTTCAAAAGCGGCCGGCCTTTCGACAGCGCCAAGCTCGACGAGTTCCTTAACGGCCTCGTCCAAGTGTACGGTCCTCGCATGCTGCGCTATAAAGGCGTATTGTTGATGCAGGGAGCTGAACGCAAGGTGGTGTTCCAGGGCGTGCACCAAATCATGGGCAGCGATCTGGGCGCGAAGTGGGGGGAAACCGAGGCGCGTGGCAGCAAAATGGTGTTTATTGGTAAAAATCTACCGAAAGACATCTTTATTCGCGGACTCGAACAATGTTTGGTATAAACTAGCCGGGTTTTGCGGCACGCCCCGCCGCCGTTGCCGCACGAACGGGACGATGAAATAGGATGGCAATATGCAGCAAAGCATGACAAAATTGGCAAGCAACGTTGCGCCGAAAACCTAGTTTCCACAAAACGTAACATCCGGAAAGCTGAAAAATGCCAAAGCGGATACCGGTGCAGCTGTCGGTGCAATTGCCGAATCAGCTGATCAATTTGAAAACTCTGTCGTATCGAAGGTAAGCGAAGTGATGACCAAAACTAATAAATCGACCCCCGCCGCCAACACAGAAGTCGCCCTCATCACCGAAGAAGAAATTCGTCAGATGAGCGAAAACGACTACATGAACCCGGCGCAACTGGCATTTTTCAAGGCGCGCTTGCAACAGCTTGAAAAAGACTTGCTGAAAAACGCAGGCGAGACCACCGAGCATTTGCGCGAAACCGTGCTGGTGCCCGATCCGGCCGACCGCGCCACCATCGAGGAAGAGCACGCGCTGGAACTGCGCACCCGCGACCGCGAACGCAAGCTGCTGAAGAAGGTGCAGCAATCCATCGCCAGCATCGACGGCGGCGACTACGGCTGGTGCGAAGAAACCGGCGAGCCGATCGGCATTCCGCGCCTGATCGCCCGGCCGACCGCGACGCTGTCGCTGGAAGCGCAGCAACGCCGCGAACTGAAACAAAAGCTGTACGGCGACTGAGGCAGTGCCGGCCGTGCGGCGGCGGGCGGCTCAAGCCGCCAGCGGCCGGCCGCTCCACAACAAGCACGCAACCCTCGGGCGCGTGCTTTTTTTGCGCCCAATCTATCAAAATGTAACGAAACGGGGCGCAGGCTTGCCCATGAGCTACACTAGCGTAAGCCGACTGGCGTCGGCGGCGGCTCGGCCTTGGATCACGCCGGCCTCGGCGGCCCCCGCATCCGGCCGACGACACACGACATCGAGCTTCACACCCAGGACACTCTTGCAGTAGCGCAACGACGGGGAAAGACGTGGGACTGTTCTCACTGTTCAAAAAAAGCGGCCCCGAGCCGCAGCCGCGCCAGCGCGGCGACGACGGCGCCGCGCCGGCCGCGCCCAACAGCGAGGCCCAGCGCGACCAGGCGCAGTTGCGCCAGCGCGAAATCGCCCGCGCCACCGCCTTGAAAATCGACGCGATCGAGGCGGCGATGACCTTCGACATCTTCAACACGCCTGAACCGGCCTGGGGCAGCACGCCGCCGCGCCCGCCGCGCCCGCCCGCCACCGCCACGCTGGCCGCGCTCGACGCCAACAGCACCGAATTGCCCAGCTGCGAGCCGGGTCCCGCCGCCGCCGTCGAGGAAATCGCCTTGTTGTACGCCAACGGCCAACTGGCGCTGGCCGGACAGATGCTGGTCGACAGCCTGGCCGACGCCGGCGCCGACCGCACGCTGTGGTGGATGTTGTTCGACCTGTACCAGATCACCGGCCAGCAGCAGCAATTCGACAGCCTGTCGATCGACTACGCCAGCCGCTTTGAAACCTCGCCGCCGGCCTACGCGGCGGCGGCGGCGCGGCCGGCCGACCCCGCCTACGCCGGCGCCGCGCCGACGCTGGCCCTGGCCGGCGCCCTCGACGGCGGCATCGGCCCGGCCGTCGCACAGATGCAGCGGCAGGCCGGCAGCGGCCCGGTGCTACGGCTGGACTTGAGCAAGGTCAACGCGGTCGACGCGGCCGGCTGCGCGCTGCTGCTGCCCGGCCTGCGGCAATTGCAGGACGGCCGGCGCGAACTGATCGTGGTCGGCGCCGCCGAACTGGCGGCGCGGGTGCGCGCCATCGTCCAGGTCGGCCGGCGCGACGAGGGCGAGGCCAGCTGGCTGCTGTTGCTGGAACTGCTGCAACTGCTCAAGCGCGAAAAGGAGTTCGAGGAAGCCAGCATGGACTACTGCGTCACCTTCGAGGTGTCGCCGCCGCCGTACGTGGCGCCCGAGCGGGTCGCCACCGCCGCCGCCCGCCAGTCGGCCTCGGCGGCGAGCGAGCGCTTCATGCTGCCGGCGCTGATCGACGCCGGCGGCGCCCTGCTCGAGGCGATCGACGCCTACGCCGCCGGCGACGGCGCGCTGGTGTTCGACTGCTCGCGCCTGCTGCGCATCGAGTTCGGCGCCGCCGGGCTGTTGCTGGCGCGCCTGCAACGCCTGGCCAAGGGCGGCAAGGCCATCGAGTTCCGCGACCTGAACCACCTGGTGGCGGCGCTGCTGCGCCTGCTCGCCTTCGGCGACGTCGCCAGGATCTTCGCGCACAAGTATTGAGGCCTGGAACCCGGGGCGCAACCCCGCGGTCAGACGGGGCCGCCGCGCCGCCGCGGGTTTGGCCGCGGGGTCTGGCCGCGGGGTTGCGCCGCCTTGCAATCGCCCGTTCCATCCCCATTTCTGGCGGATGCGGTCAATCCGACATCTTTGAGGTCATTCATGGAACAATTTCACGGCACCACCATCCTGTGCGTGCGGCGCGGCAAGCAGGTCGCCCTCGGCGGCGACGGCCAGGTTACCCTCGGCAACATCGTCATGAAGGGCACGGCCCGCAAGGTGCGCAAGCTGTACCAGGGCAAGGTGCTGGTCGGCTTCGCCGGCGGCACCGCCGACGCCTTCACGCTGCTCGACCGCTTCGAGGGCAAGTTGGAAAAACACCAGGGCAACCTGCTGCGCGCCTCGGTCGAGCTGGCCAAGGACTGGCGCACCGACCGCGTGCTGCGCCGCCTCGAGGCGATGTTGCTGGTGGCCGACGGCGAATCGACGCTGGTGATCACCGGCAACGGCGACGTGCTGGAACCGGAGGACGGCATCGGCGCCATCGGCTCGGGCGGCACCTTCGCCCAGTCGGCCGCCAAGGCGCTGCAGGAAAACACCGAACTGACGCCGGCCGAGATCGTCAAGAAGTCGCTGACCATCGCCGCCGAGCTGTGCATTTACACGAATATGTCGCATACGATAGAAACGCTGGACTGAGCCGGAAAGCCACCATGAACATGACCCCGCTGGAAATTGTCGCCGAACTCGATAAACACGTCGTCGGCCAGGGCCGCGCCAAGAAGGCCGTCGCCATCGCGCTGCGCAACCGCTGGCGCCGCCAGCAGGTGGCCGAGCCGCTGCGCCACGAAATCACGCCGAAGAACATCCTGATGATCGGCCCCACCGGGGTTGGCAAGACCGAGATCGCGCGCCGCCTGGCCAAGCTGGCCGACGCCCCCTTCATCAAGATCGAGGCCACCAAGTTCACCGAGGTCGGCTACGTCGGGCGCGACGTCGACACCATCATCCGCGACCTGATCGACATCGGCATCAAGCAGACCCGCTCCAGCGAGATGAAGAAGGTGCGCCTGCGCGCCGAGGACGCCGCCGAGGACCGCATCATCGACATCCTGGTGCCGCCGGCGCGCGACTTCGGCTTCAACGTCGCCGCCGCCGCCGGCGAGCAGCCGGCCGCCGGCGACGCCACCCGCCAGACCTTCCGCAAGCGCCTGCGCCAGGGCGAGCTGGACGACAAGGAAATCGAGATCGAGCTGGCCGAGGCCGGCCCGCAGATGGAAATCATGGCGCCGCCCGGCATGGAGGAGATGACCGAGCAGATCAAGTCGATGTTCTCGGGCGTCGGCGCCGGGCGCAAGAAGGCGCGCAAGATCAAGGTGCGCGAGGCGATGAAGCTGCTGGTCGAGGAGGAGGCGGCCAAGCTGCTCAACGAGGACGAGTTGAAGCAGAAGGCGATCCAGAACGTCGAGCAGAACGGCATCGTCTTCCTCGACGAGATCGACAAGATCGCCTCGCGCTCCGAGGTCGGCGGCGCCGACGTCTCGCGCGCCGGCGTGCAGCGCGACCTGCTGCCGCTGGTCGAGGGCACCACCGTCAACACCAAGTACGGCATGATCCGCACCGACCACATTTTGTTCATCGCCTCCGGCGCCTTCCACCTGGCCAAGCCGTCCGACCTGATCCCCGAGCTGCAGGGGCGCTTCCCCATCCGCGTCGAGCTGGAGTCGCTGTCGACGGCCGACTTCGAACGCATCCTCACCAGCACCGACGCCTGCCTGACGATGCAGTACGAGGCGCTGCTGGCGACCGAGAACGTGAAGGTGGAATTCGCGCCCGAGGGCATCACGCGCCTGGCCGAAATCGCCTTTTCGGTGAACGAGCGCACCGAGAACATCGGCGCGCGGCGCCTGTACACGGTGATGGAAAAGCTGCTCGAGGAAGTCTCGTTCAGCGCCAGCGAGAGCGGCGGCAGCGTCGTCACCGTCGACGCCGCCTACGTCAACGCCCGCCTGGAGGCGCTGGCCGTCAACGAAGACCTGTCGCGCTACGTGTTGTAAGCAAGGAGGCCGGCATGGCAAACAAGGCTTTGGCGACGCGCCAGCGCATGCAGTACCGCGTCGAGCCGTCGCAGCACCGCGCCGGCCGGTCGGCGCCGGCCGTCAGAAGCGGTACGACAAGCCCGCCGTGAGCAAGCCTTCGCGCTCGGCGCCGCCCGGCACGCTGTCCCAGTCCAGGTGCAGCGACCAGTCGGCGTCGAGCGCGTAGGCGCCGCCGTAGCCGTACAGCGCGGCGGGCCGGCGCCGCCGCGCCGCGCCGCCATAAGCGGCGCCGAGGCGCACGTGCAGCGACAGCGCGTCGAATTTATAGCCCCCCACGTAGGCCAGACCCAGCGCGCGCCAGGCGGCGTCGCCGGCGTAGCCGATGGCCTCGAGCGACAGCGCCGCCTCGCCGCCGCGAAACTGCAACGACTCGTAGCGCCGGCCCAGGTACAGGCGGGCGTCGTGGCGCGCGCCCAGGCCGGCGCCGGCGTACAGCGGCGCCGCGGCGGCAGGGGCCGGGGCCGGCAGGCAGGCGGCCAACGCCACGGCGGCAATCAAGTAGGGCTGGAACATGGGCGTCCTTTGGTGGGGGCGGGCCGGGCCCAATGGGGCAGTGTCGCAAGCTTCGCCGGGCGCCGCCATCTCCTTGTGCGAAGTGCCGCCATGGGCCACGTTTGGTGGCGTATTCCGGTACTATGGCACGCGCGGGCCGGACCCCAACGCCTTACGATAAGATGTTTGAAACACCACAAAGAAAGCGCTGGCAGGGACGGCGTGCAGACAGGAAGCCCATGAGTTCACCGGAATTGATCGTGCAGGTGCTGCGCGCGGAATTGCGCGCCGCCGGCATCACCTATAAATTGCTGGCCGAGCGCATCGACATGAGCGAATCGAGCGTCAAGCGCATGTTCGGCCAGCACGACATGTCGCTGTCGCGCCTGGCGCAGATTTGCAAGGCGGCTGGCATCGCGCTGGAGGACGTGCTGCGCGCCGCCGCCGACGTCACGCCGCACGCCGACACCTTGACGCTGACGCAGGAAACCTCGCTGATGGCGCGCCCCAAGCTGCTGCTGATGGCGATCTGCTGCCTGGGCCACTGGAGCCTCGAGCAGGTGGTGGAAACCTACGCGCTGTCGCAGCCGGAGTGCATCGGCCTGCTGGCCGAGCTGGACCGGATCGGCTTGATCGAGCTGAAACCGCTGAACCGCTACAGCATGCGCGTCTCGAACGCCTTCCACTGGCTGGCCGACGGCCCGGTGCAACAGTATTTCCGCGAACACGTGGTGGCCGATTATTTCGGCGGCCATTTCGACGGCGCCGGCGAGACCCTGATGTGCATCCCGGCGCGCCTGAGCCTGCCCAGCGCGCACGAGATGGTGCACAAGATCCGGCAACTGGCCGGCGAGCTGGCGCGGCTGCACCAGGGCGACCGCCGCCTCGCCGGCGCCGAGCGCGACGGCTTCACCCTGCTACTCGGCTTTCGCTCGTGGGAATTCGGCGCCTTCACGGCGCTGCGCCGGCCGCAGCCGCCCTACCAGATCGGGCCGAGGAACAGGTAAACGGTGCCGGTGCCGCCGCGGCTGGCGCCGGCGCCGAAATAGGCCGGGCCGAAGCGGGTGTCGACCGACAGGAAGGCGCTGCCGGCCTGGACGAAGCGGTAGCGCACGGGCGCCAGATCGTCGTCGTTGTAGGCGCCGCCGGCCTCGAGCGAGAAGCCGGCGCGGATCACGCCGCCGAAGGTGCTGGGCAGCGCGCCGATGCGGCGCGCCATCACCAGCCGGCTGAGCAGCACGCCGCGGCCCTCGATGGAGTTGGCCGGCACCCCCGACAGGCGCAGGAAGCCGCCCAGTTGCAAGGGCGCGCTGCCGCTCTGGGCGCGCGCCCATTCGCCGTACAGGTGGCCGGCCCAGTTGGCGGTGTGGAAGGCCGACATCGCCAGCACCGACGAGCTGGCCTGCGGCGCGACGCCGTGGCCGCCGGTCTTGGTGCTGGCCAGGGTCGCGTCGAGCAGGAAGCCGCGGCTGGGGAAGGCCAGCGAATCGAGCGTGTCGACCCGGTAGCTGACGAAGCGGTCGGTGCCCCGCGCCGACTGCCGCTGGTCCAGCGGCAGCTCGGGGATCACTTGGCGCACGCTGGCGCGGCTGCGCGTGGCGCCGACGCGGATGTCGCCGAAGCTGCCCAGTTCGCGCCCCAGCACCAGCGTGGCGCTGTGCAGGTCGTAGGCGTAGCGGCTGGCGCGCCGCCCCGCCAGGAAGCTGTCGGCCACCGCCGAGCCGTAGTGCAGCGCCGGCGCCACGTACCACGGCGAGCCGGCGCCCAGCGGCTGCCACCATTGCACGTCGATCGAGCGTTCGGTGCCGATCCGGCCGATGCTGCGCAGTTCGCCGCCCCAGGCGTTCAGCGAGCCGGCCACGTGCATCAGCTTCAGCGCGAAATTGTTGTTGTCGTTGAAATCGCTGGCCAGCTCCAGCCCGACCCGCAGGCGGCTGCCGGCCCAGTCGGAGGCGCTGGCCTTGATCAGCACGCTGCGCTGGTCGCCGGCGTCGCTGATCTCGGTTTCGACGCGGGCCAGGTCGCCGCGACCGTACAGTTTGGCGCCGGCGCGGCGCACCTGCTCGCGCGTCACGGCGCTGCCCTCGACCAGGCCGGACTGCGCCGCCAGCGCGCGCGCGTTGATGCCGCCGCCGCTTTGCACCTCCAGCTGCGCCAGCGGCAGCGCGACGTCGGCCAGCGCCGGCGCCGCCAGCCGCAGCGCCTCCAGCGCGGCGTATTCGCGCCGCGGCAGCGCCAGCGGCGCCAGCCGCAGGGCCAGCGCGCGCGCCGCCTGGGCGCCGGCGTGCATGGCCTTTTCCTGGCTGTTGAAGTCGAGGAAGCTGACGCCGCTCAAATCGGGCGCGATCAGGATGTCCCGCGGTCCCAGTTCGCGGATCGAGCGCTGCACGTTCTGCTCGGTGAGGATTTGCAGCATCTGCTGGGCCACGCCGAGCGCGCTGCCGAGGTCCTTTTCCGGCGCCAGCGTGGTGCCGACGTTGACCGCGATAACCACCTCGGCGCCCATGGCGCGCGCCATGTCGACCGGCAGGTTGCGCACCAGGCCGCCGTCGACCACCAGGCGCTGCTTGATGCGCACCGGCGCGAACACGCCCGGCACCGCCAGCGAGGCGCGCACGCTGAGAAAGAGCGGCGTGTCGTCGAGTTCGACCAGCTCGCCGGTGACGAGGTCCGAGGCCACCGAGCGGAACGGCAGCGGCAGGCGGTTCACCGGGCGGTCGCGCATGGCTTCCGGCAGCAGCCGGTTCAGCGCCAGTTCCAGCGCGGCGTTGCCGGCCGCGGCCGGCGGCAGCGAGACGCCGTTGCGGCTCAGGCCGAACTCGATGCGCGACGGCAGCAACTGGTCTTCCTCGCGGCGGCGGAACGCCAGGTCCTGGCGCGCCGGGCGGTCGGCCACCACCCGGTCCCAGTTGGTGGCGCGCGCCATCTGCTCCAGGTCGGCCACCGAGGCGCCGGCGGCGTAGGCGCCGCCGACCACGCCGCCCATGCTGGTGCCGACCACGATGTCGACCGGCACGCGCATGTCGCGCAGCACGCGCAGCACGCCGATATGCGCCAGGCCGCGCGCGCCGCCGCCCGACAGCACCAGCGCCACGCGCGGGCGCGCCGCCGCGGCCTCGGCCACGCCTTGCGCGGCGGCCGGGGACAACTGCAGCGCGCAGGCGCAGCACAGCGCGAGGGCGCGAAGGGAAACCATGGAAGCACTCCTGTTGGACGGCGGCGTGGGCGTTGAAACGCGCAAAACCGAGGATGTCACCGCGGGGTCGGCCCCCCGGGGTGCGGCCCCGGCACTTCGCCTTGGTGGGTGTTCAGCGCGCCGGCCCGCGAACTGAAGGGCATCGGGGTCCGGCGCGCCGGGCGCGTCAGTGCGAGCCGGCCGGCGGGCTGACGACGCGCGACGGCGGCGCCATTTGCAGCGGCGGCGCGGCCGGCGGCGGCGTCATTTGCTGCTGCGGCGGCGGCGTCATCTGCTGTTGCGACGGCTGCGGCGGCGCCAACGCGGCGCCGCCGCCGCCGCCGCCGGCCACGGCCTGCTCCAGCTCGACCCGCTTCGGCACGCCGCCGTCGGACAACAGCACGAACAGCGGCTGCACGTCCTTGACGGTGACGCCGGGCGCCACCTCGGCGCCGACCGGATAGGCCTGGGCCGGCTTGGCGTCGCTGGCCAGGATCGCCACGCTGCCGCGGCCGTTGCCGGCGGCGACCACGCCCTTCAACTGGTAATGGCTCAGCGCGGCCACTTGCAGGCGCCCGCCGAACAGGCCGGCAACGGCGTCGGGGCCGGGTTCGGGCGCGGCCTGGCTGACGAGCGCGGTGAGCGCGCGCTGCGGCGGCTTGACCAGCTCCATGAACCAGAAGGCCAGCGACGCCGACAACGCCACGACGGCGGCAAAACTCACAAACAGGGGCAAACGCTTCATCATGTTTTCTCGATTTTTCTTCTCTACCGCACCAGCTGGTTAATTTCAATGATCGGCATCAGCACCGCCAGCACGATCAGCAGCACCACCACGCCCATCGCCAGGATCAAGGCCGGCTCCAGCAGGCCGGCAATGGTCAAGGTGCGCCGCTCCAGGTCCTGCTCCTGCGCGCTGGCGGCGCGTTCCAGCATGGCCGGCAGTTCGCCGGTGATTTCGCCGGCGCGTATCATATGGATCAGCATGGGCGGGAAGTGCTTTTGCGCCGACAGCGCGCGCGCCAGGCTGACGCCCTCGCGCACGTTGTTGCTGGCCTCCTCGACCAGCTCTTGCATCGCCACGTTCGACAGCGTGTCGCGGCTGGTTTCCAGTGCCCGCAAAATCGGCACGCCCGAGCCGGTGGTGATGGCCAGCGTGCTGGCGAAGCGCGCCGTGTTCAGGCTGCGCTCGAACTTGCCGTACAGCGGCGCCGTCAACAGCCAGGTGTGCCAGCGCCGTTTCAGCCCGGGTTCTTGCAGCGCGCGGCGCCAGGCGAACCAGGCCGCCGCCAGCACGCCGCCCATCAGCACGCCGTAATGGCGCACGAAGTCGGACAGCGCCAGCATGATGATGGTCAGCAGCGGCAGCTTCTGCTTGGTGTTGGCGAACACCGAGACGATCTGCGGCACCACATAGGTCAGCAGGAAGATGACGATGGCGAACGCCACCACCGTGACGATGGCCGGGTAGGTGAAGGCCAGTTTAACCTTTTGCACCAGCGCGTTGCGCCGCTCGATGTAGTCGGCCAGGCGCGACAGCACCCGCGCCAGGTGGCCGATTTGCTCGCCCGAGGCCACCAGCGCGCGGTAGATCTCGGCGAAGTCGCGCGGATGGCGCGCCAGCACCTCGGAAAAGGCGGCGCCGCCGATGACCTCGGAACGGATCGAGGCGATCAGGTCGCGCAGGTAGGGCCGCTCGGCCTGTTCCAGCAGCGCCGAGAAGGCTTGTTCCAGCGGCAGGCCGGCCTCCAGCAGGCTGGCCAGCTGGCGCGTAAACAGCGCCAGCTCGGCGTTCGACAGGCGCTCGCCGAAGGCCCGGCTCTTGGTCACGCCGGCGGCGTCGACCTGGGCCGCGATGGCGTCGACGGCCAGCGGCACCAGGCCCTGCGCGCGCAGCTCGGCGCGCGCGGAACGGGCGCTGTCGGAGTTGAGCACGCCTTTTTTGGTGGCGCCGCCGGCGTCCACGGCTTCATAGCGAAATGCGGGCATCTGCGCTGGTCCCTAGTCTTTGGTTACGCGCAGCAGCTCGGCCGGCGTGGTGGTGCCGTCGGCCAGCCAGCGCTCGCCGTCCTCGCGCATGGTCTGCATGCCGCTGCGCTGCGCCGCGGCGCGCACCTCGGCCTCGGAGGCGCGGTTGTGGATTTGCGCGCGGATCTGTTCGGTCGTCTGCAGCAGCTCGTAGACCCCGACCCGGCCCTGGTAGCCGGTGTGGCCGCAGCGCTCGCAACCGACCGCCTGCCAGTGCTGGCCGTCGAAGCTGCGGCAGGCGCCGCACAACTTGCGCACCAGGCGCTGCGCCAACACCCCCAGCAGCGAGGACGACAGCAGGAACGGCTCGATACCCATGTCGAGCAGGCGCGTCACCGCCGCCGCCGCGTCGTTGGTGTGCAGCGTCGCCAGCACCAGGTGGCCGGTCAGCGAGGCCTGCACCGCGATCTGCGCCGTTTCCAGGTCGCGGATCTCGCCGATCATGATGACGTCCGGGTCTTGCCGCAGGATCGCCCGCAGCGCCTTGGCGAAGCTCATGTCGATGCGCGTGTTGACCTGGGTCTGGCCGACCCCGACCAGGTCGTACTCGATCGGGTCCTCGACCGTCAGGATGTTGGTGGTGCTGGCGTTGAGCCGCGTCAGCGCCGCGTACAGCGTGGTGGTCTTGCCCGAGCCGGTCGGCCCGGTCACCAGCACGATGCCGTGCGGCTGCTTGAGCAGGCCGTCGAACTCCGGCAGCATGCTGGCGCTCATGCCCAGGTGCTGCAGGTCGAGCCGCCCGGCCTCCTTGTCGAGCAGGCGCAGCACGGCGCGTTCGCCGTGCCCGGTCGGCAGCGTCGAGACGCGCACGTCGACCGGCTTGCCGCCGACGCGCAGCGTGATGCGGCCGTCCTGCGGCAGGCGCTTTTCGGCGATGTCGAGCTGGGCCATGATCTTGATGCGCGAAATCAGCGAACCGTGGATCGCCTTGCGCGGCCGCACCACGTCGCGCAGGCTGCCGTCGATGCGGAAGCGCACCACCGAGGTCAGCTCGAAGGGCTCGATGTGGATGTCCGAGGCGCCCTCGCGCAGCGCCTGGGTCAGCAGCGCGTTGATCATGCGGATCACCGGGGCGTCGTCGGAAGATTCCAGCAAGTCCTCGATGGCCGGCACGTCCTGCAGCAGCTTGGTCAGGTCGAGGTCGGCGTCGAACTCGTCGGCCATCTGCGAGGCGTCGCCGCCGGCGCCGGCGTAGGCGGCGGCGATGGCGGCGTCGAGCTCGGCGCGCGCCAAGGTCAACAGGCGGATGCGGCCGAAGCGCCGCGACACCTCGGCGATGGCGGCCGGCGCCGTGCCGGGGCCCACCAGCACGTCGACCGTGTGTTCGGCCTCCTCGCTGGGGCGGGCCAGCAGCGCGTAGTCGCGGGCGAACGCGTAGGGTAGTAGGTTGCTCATCTGGTCGGCCCTTCCCGGTGGCCGGTCATGCTCGCCGCGCTCATTGCGGCGCGCCGCTGCCGGCCGGGGCGTTGGCGGGCGGCAGCGGCCGCGGCGCCTGCGGCAGCGGGCGCAGCATGTCGCCGCCGACCGGCTGGCCGTTCAGCAGCGGCGGCAGTTGCGGCACGCCCAGGTCCTTGAGCATCAGGTTGCCCGACGCCGGCTGGGCTTGCGCCTCGGCGGCGCGCATGTAGTCGTAGCGGTCGGCCGTCAGGGTGGTGCTCTGCTCCTTGCTGCGGATCACCACCGGGCGCAGGAAGATCATCAGGTTGGTCTTCTTGCGCTGGCGCGTCTGGTACCTGAACAGGTTGCCCAGCAGCGGGATGTCGCCCAGGCCGCGCACCTTTTCGGCGCCGTCGTTGGTGGTGTCCTCGATCAGGCCGCCCAGCACGATGATCTGGCCGTCGTCGGCGATGACGTTGTTCTCGATCACGCGCTTGTTGAGCGTGATGCCCGAGACCGCCAGGGCGCTGGTCTTGTCGACCGTCGAGGTCTCGTGGTAGATGCCCATCTTGATGGTGCCGCCCTCGGAAATTTGCGGGCGCACCTTCAGCGTCAGGCCGACGTCCTTGCGCTCGATGGTCTGGAACGGGCTGGCGTTGGCGGTGCCGCCGACCAGCGTCTGGCCGGTCAGGATCGGCACGTTCTGGCCGACCTGGATGGTGGCCAGTTCGTTGTCGAGGGTGATCATGTTCGGCGTCGACAGGATGTTGGCGTTGCCGTCGGACTCGAGCGCGTGCGCCAGCGCGCCCAGGCCGAGCGCGCCGTTGATTTGCTTGAACAGGCCGATGGTCAGGCCGCCGCCCGGGGCGACGATGTTGCTGCCGCCGGCGGCCGCGCCGGTGGCCAGCGTGGCGATGTTGTTGCTGGTGCCGTTGGCGAACGATTGCACGCCGCCGATGCGGTAGTTGCTGTTCTTGTCGCCCGACAGGCCGAGCCACTGCACGCCGAACTCGGAGGCCTTGTCCGACGTCACCTCGACGATCAGCGATTCAATATAGACCTGGGCGCGGCGCACGTCGAGCTGGTCGATGACGGCGCGCAGGTTGCGGTAGACCGGCTCGGTGCAGGTGATGATCAGGGTGTTGGTGGAGGCGTCGGCCTGGATGAAGCCGGCCGCGCCGCCGGCCGCCAGCGCCTGCGGCGCCGCCGACAGCGAGGCGCCGCCGCCGCCGGCCGGCTGCTGGCCGCCGGCCTGCTGGCCGCCCTGTCCGCCCTGTCCGGCGGCGCCGGCGCCCAGGCCGGTGGCGTTGCCGGCGCTGGCCTGGGCCGCGCCGCCGCCCTCGCCCGACGTCATCACCGCGCGCAGCGTCAGCGCCAGCTTGGTGGCGTCGGCGTTTTTCAGGTACACCACGTGGACGTTGCCCAGTTGCGCGGTGGGCTGGTCGAGCTTGGCGATCAGCGACTTGGCCAGGTTGGCGGGGGGGGGGGAAGGCGGAAGAGAAAGGGGGCGCTGCGCGGAAACGGGTAGTGCCAGCCTCCGCAACAAACACA
>NZ_JBJXIB010000116.1:0-19126 GCF_046115965.1 Janthinobacterium sp. CG_23.3
CCGCCCTTGACCCCGCCGATACCGAAACAAGGGATAGGATAAATTTGCGAAAAACCAGTTGACTTGGAATTCATCATAGAAGGTCGGGTTAGCCCGCCGGGGCGCAACCCGACAACGTTGGCCCGGAGCAGCGCCACGCTACCCGGTATCCTCAGCAAGGACGAGCAAGGCAATGAGCCGCATCCCATCCCGATTCTCTTGGCCGGCGCGCCTGTTGGTGGCGGGCGCGCTGGCGGCCGCGGTGGGCGGCTGCGCCCAGCTTAGCTACTACGCCCAGGCGGCGCAGGGACAATACTCGCTGTGGTCCGGCGCCCGCTCGATCGACGACTGGTTGGGCGATCCGGGCACCGACGCCAAGCTGCGCGCGCGGCTGGCGAAGGCGCGCGAGATCCGCGCCTTCGCCGTCAGCGAACTGGGCTTGCCCGACAACGGCAGCTATAAAAACTACGCCGCCCTGAAGCGCCCCTACGTGCTGTGGAACGTGGTGGCCACGCCGGAGCTGTCGCTGAGCCCGCTGCAATGGTGCTTCCCCATCGCCGGCTGCGTCCAGTACCGCGGCTATTACGGCAAGGAGGCGGCGCAGGATTACGCCGCCGAATTGCGCGCCGAACACTACGACGTGCAACTGGGCGGGGTGCCGGCCTATTCCACGCTGGGCTGGTTCGACGACCCCTTGCTGTCGACCTTCATCAACTACAACGACGCCGAACTGGCGCGCCTGATTTTCCACGAACTGGCGCACCAGCAGTTGTACGTGCCCGGCGATTCGCGCTTCAACGAATCGTTCGCCAGCGCGGTGGAGGAGGCCGGCGTGAAGCTCTGGCTGGAGCGTTTCGGCAACGCCGCCGCGCACCAGGCCTACCTGCAACACCAGGGGCGGCGCCAGGATTTCCTGGCCCTGTTGCTGCGCCACCGCGAGGCGCTCAAGGCGCTGTACGCCGGCGCGTCGACGGCGGCGCACAAGCGCGCCGAAAAGGCCCGCATCTTCGCCGCGCTGAAAGACGAATACCAGGTGTTGAAGACCAATTGGGGCGGCTACGCCGGTTATGACCGCTGGTTTGCCGAACCGTTGAGCAACGCCCACCTCGCCTCCGTGGCCACCTACAACGATTTTTTGCCGGCCTTCCAAAAACTGCTCCAAGAAAAAAAGACCTTTCGTGCTTTTTATGCTGCAGTGCACACGTTGGCCGAACGGGACAAGGACCAGCGCCACCGCGCTCTGCTGGAACTGAGCCGCCCGTAAAGGCAAATATTCTTCGGCAAGGCAGGAAAACGGCGATTGTCGGGAAGTGCGGCTATGCTGCATCGCAGCATAAAATACCGCTAGAGGGCTTACTCAAATAGCCGGAAAAGCGCTTGCGTTGCGCCGCGTCGATCGATAGCATCACATGCAGTAGCCGGCTAGCCTATGCGCAAAGCCGGCTATTCCGGCATGGTGCGCCGGCTCCCAATAAGCATAATCAGAGACGAGAGGCACAGCATGGACAAGATTTGGCTGAAGTCGTACCCGCCGGGCGTACCAACCGAAATCGATGCTGGCCAGTACCGTTCGCTGGTGCATTTGCAGGAGGAAGCCTTCCGCAAATACGCCGACCGCAACGCCTACGTCTGCATGGACAAGTTCCTGACCTACGCCGAAGTCGACGCCTACTCGAAAAAACTGGGCGCCTGGCTGCAAAGCCGCGGCTTGAAAAAGGGCGCGCGCGTGGCGCTGATGATGCCCAACGTGCTGCAATATCCGATCGCCCTGGCCGCCGTGCTGCGCGCCGGCTACGTCGTCGTCAACGTCAATCCGCTGTATACGCCGCGCGAGCTGGAGCACCAGTTGAACGACTCCGGCAGCGAGGCCATCATCATCCTGGAAAACTTCGCCACCACGCTCGAACAAGTGCTCGGCAAGACCTCGGTGAAGCACATCGTCGTCGCCAGCATGGGCGAGATGCTCGGCGGTGCCAAGGGCATGCTGGTCAATTTCGTGGTGCGCAACGTCAAGAAACTGGTGCCGGCGTTCTCGCTGCCGAACGCGGTGCGCTTCAAGCAGGCGCTGGCGCAGGGCGGCGGCATGAAGCTGACCCCGGTCGAGCTGACCCACACCGACATCGCCTTCCTGCAATACACCGGCGGCACCACCGGCGTGTCGAAGGGCGCGGCGCTGTCGCACCGCAACATCATCGCCAACATCCTGCAAAGCGAGGCCTGGTCGCAACCGGGGCTGAACAAGGCGCCGCGGGTGGAGACGCTGACCATCGTCTGCGCGTTGCCGCTGTACCATATTTTTGCGCTGACCGCCTGCGCGCTGTGGGGCACGCGCATGGGCGCGCTGTGCCTGCTGATCCCGAATCCGCGCGACATCGGCGGCTTCATCAAGGAACTCAGCAAGCATCCCTTCCACATCCTGCCGGCCGTCAACACGCTGTACAACGCGATGCTGAACCACCCGGACTTCGCCAAGCTCGACTTCTCCGGCCTGAAAATCGCCAACGGCGGCGGCATGGCGGTGCAGCAGGCCGTCAACGACAAGTGGAAAAAAGTCACCGGCATCGCCATCGTCGAAGGCTATGGCCTGTCCGAGACCTCGCCGGTGGCCACCTGCAATCCGAGCGACAGCGCGGTGTTTACCGGCACCATCGGCCTGCCGGTGCCGTCGACCGACATCGCCATCCTCGACGACGCCGGCCAGCCGGTGGCGCTGGGCCAGCCCGGCGAAATCGCCATCCGCGGCCCGCAGGTGATGAGCGGCTATTGGAACCGGCCCGACGAGACCGCCAAAGTGATGACGCCGGACGGCTTTTTCAAATCGGGCGACATCGGCGTCATGGACGAGCGCGGCTACGTCAAGGTGGTCGACCGCAAGAAGGACATGATCCTGGTGTCCGGTTTCAACGTCTACCCGAACGAACTCGAGGGCGTGATCGCGCTGCATCCGGGCGTGCTTGAATGCGCCTGCGTCGGCGTGCCCGACGAGCATTCCGGCGAGGCCGTCAAAGTGTTCGTGGTGCGCAAGGACCCGGCGCTGACGGCCGAGGCGCTGATGGCGTATTGCAAGGAACAGTTCACCGGCTACAAACGGCCGAAGTTCATCGAATTCCGCGACGAGCTGCCCAAGACCAACGTAGGAAAGATTTTGCGGCGCGTGCTGCGCGACGAAAAGAAGGTGGCGTAAGGGGGCGTCCCGCCGCCCTGGCGCGCCCGGCGCACGGCCCGACCGCTTGGCGGCCGGGCCGTTTTATTCACGAAGAGAGAACCGGGCGGCGCGCGCGATGCGCGCGCCCCCATACCAACGAGGCAATAGATGGACAAGATTTGGCTGAAGTCATACCCCGAAGGCGTCGCGGCGGAAATCGACTGCACACAGTACCGGTCGCTGGCGCACCTGCTGGAGGAGGCTTTCCGCAAATATGCCGAGCGCAACGCGTATGTGTGCATGGACAAGTTCCTCACCTATGGCGAACTCGACAAGTTGTCGCAGCAAATGGCCGCCTGGTTGCAGGGCAAGGGCTTGAAGCAGGGCGCGCGCGTGGCCATCATGCTGCCCAACGTATTGCAATATCCGGTGGCGATGGCGGCCATCCTGCGCGCCGGCTACACCGTCGTCAACGTCAATCCGCTGTACACGCCGCGCGAACTGCAACACCAGCTGAGCGACTCGGGCGCCGAGGCCATCGTCGTGCTGGAAAACTTCGCCACGACGCTCGGGCAGGTTCTCGCCAAGACCCAGGTCAAGCATGTGATCGTGGCGGCGATGGGCGACTTGATGGGCCTGAAGGGCGCGATGGTCAACTTCGTCGTGCGCAACGTCAAGAAAATGGTGCCGGCGTATGCGCTGCCCGGCTCCATCCAGTTCAAGAAAATGCTGGCCGAGGGCGCGCGCCAGACGCTGCAGCCGGTCAAGCTGGGCCATGCCGACATCGCCTTCCTGCAATACACGGGCGGCACCACCGGCGTCTCGAAGGGCGCCGTGCTATTGCACAGCAACGTCATCGCCAACGTGCTGCAAAACGAAGCCTGGTTGAAACCGGTGATGCCGGACGCCGCCACCGCGCCCCAGCTCGACTTCATCTGCGCGCTGCCGCTGTACCACATCTATTCGCTGACGGTCAGCGCGCTGATGGGCATGCGCTTGGGCGGCATGAACGTGCTGATCCCGAACCCGCGCGACATTCCCGGCTTCGTCAAGGAAATGGCGAAATACAAGATCGCCGTGTTCCCGGCCGTCAACACGCTGTACAACGCGCTGCTCAACAACGCCGACTTCGCCAAGCTGGACTTCTCCAGCTACAAGGTATGCAACGGCGGCGGCATGGCGGTGCAGCAGGCGGTGGCCGACCGCTGGCTGAAGCTGACCGGCTGCCCGATCATCGAAGGCTACGGCATGTCGGAAACCTCGCCGGTGGTGTCGGCCAACCGCTGCGACATCCAGGAATTTAGCGGCACCATCGGCCTGCCGCTGCCGTCGACCGAAATCGGCATCCTCGACGACGATGGCGAGCCGGTGCCGTTCGGCGAGGCCGGCGAAATCGCCATCCGCGGCCCGCAGGTGATGGCCGGTTACTGGCGGCGCGACGACGAAACCGCGAAATCGATGACGCCGGACGGCTTCTTCAAGACCGGCGACGTCGGCAAGATGGACGAGCGCGGCTACATCCGCATCGTCGACCGCAAGAAGGACATGATCATCGTCTCCGGCTTCAACGTCTACCCGAACGAGGTCGAAGGCGTCGTCGCCGGCCATCCGGGCGTGCTCGAATGCGCCTGCATCGGCGTGCCCGACGCCAACGCCGGCGAGGCCGTCAAACTGTTCGTGGTGCGCAAGGACCCGAACCTGACCGTCGAGCAGTTGCAGCAATTCTGCAAGCGCGAGCTGACCGCGTACAAGAAACCGAAATACATCGAATTCCGCGACGAGCTGCCGAAGACCAACGTCGGCAAAATCCTGCGGCGCCAGCTGCGCGACGAAAAGCAAGCCGCCTAGGCGGCCTCGGCCACTTCCCGGCGCCCGCGGCAAGCCTCAGGATTGCCGCGGGCCGGGCTGGCCGTCGCGCACGCTGAAGCTGGCCACGGTCGCCAGCGCCGAGTTGGCGTCGTGGACGTCGGCCAGGCCCTGGAACAGCGTCGTGGTGCGCGCCGGCGTCACCTCCAGCAGCATGAAGCCGCGCTTGTCGCTGCGCCCGTATTGGATGTGCGGGTTCATCGCCACGTACTGCTCGGTGCGCGCCTGCGGGCGCGACGGCGAGGTGATCGAGGTGCCGCAAAACTCCGTCGCCAGCACCGGGTTGCGCGCCGAGGGCGGGCGCAGCGGGTCGCGCCGCAACTCGGCCGCGTAAAAGGTGTGGACGTCGCCCGACAGCACCAGCGGATTCGCCGCCCGGCTGCTTTGCAGGGCGTCGAACAGGCGCTGGCGCGCCATCGGGTAGCCGTCCCAGCCGTCCGTCCAGAAGCGGCCGTCGCCGTCGCGCGCCACCGGCACCTGGCTAGCCTGCGCCATCAAGGTTTGCTGCGCCAGGATGTTCCAGCGCGCCGGCGACGTCCGCAGTCCCTCTTCCAACCACGCCTGTTGTGCGGCGCCGAGCATGCCGCGGCCGGTCTCGCGCAGCGCGGCGCAGTCGCGCGGGCCGACCGAATTCGAGCCGCCCATGCCGGCTTTCGGGCAGGCGTGGTGGGAGCGGTACTGGCGGTCGTCGAGCACGTGCAGGCGCGCCAGCCGGCCCCAGTCGTAGCGCTGGTAGATGCGCATGTGGGCGAAGCCGCGCCGGTCCGGCAGCGACAGCCGCACCGGCATGTGTTCGTAGAACGCCTGGTAGGCCGCGGCGCGGCGCTGCGGGAAGTCGGCGCTGAGGCGCTCGTCGCGGTCGTTGCCGTAGTCGTTGGCGACCTCGTGGTCGTCCCAGGTGACGATCCAGGGCGCGGCCAGGTGCGCCGCCTGCAAGTGCGGGTCGCTTTTGTATTGGGCGTAGCGGGCGCGGTATTCGGCCAGGCTGAAGCTCTCCGCCGTGCGCACCGCCGACGCCGGATGGCGCAACTGGTACGGTCCCCATTCGTAGATGTAGTCGCCGAGGAAGGCCACCAGGTCCGGCGCGGCCGCCGCGATGTGGCGGTGCGCCGCGTAGGCGCCGAACTCCCAGTGCTGGCACGAGGCCACCGCCAGCTTCAGCGCGCCCGGCAGGCTGTCGGGCGCCGGCGCGGTGCGGGTGCGCCCGACCGGGCTGACGGCGTCGCCCAGCATGAAGCGATACCAGTACCAGCGCCCCGGCTCCAGCCCGCCGACGTCGACGTGGACGCTGTGCGCCAGCGCCGGCGTGGCGCTGGCCACGCCCTTGGCGGCGAGGCGGCTGAAGGCCTGGTCGTGCGCCACCTCCCAGCGCACCGGCATGGCCAGCGGCGGCATGGCGGCGCCGTCCAGCGGGTGGTACAGGATGCGCGTCCACAGCACCACCGCGTGCGGCAGCGGCGAGCCGGAGGCGACGCCAAGGCTGAACGGATAGGCCGCCGGCCCGGCGCCCGCGGCGGCGCGCGCCGGGCCGCCGCCCAGCGCGGCCAGGCCGGTGCCCAGCGCGGCCAGGCCGCCGGCGCCGAGCAGGAAAACGCGGCGCCGCGGCTCCATCCGCGGCTTAGGAGATCAGCGTTTCAATCGGCGGCACCTTGCGCGGCTTGCGGTCGGAATCGGTGGCGACGTAGGTCAGCGTGGCCTCGGTGACCTTGACGACGCAGGCTTGCAGGCGGTTGCGCTCGGCGTAAACTTCCACGTTGACGGTGATGGAGGTGTTGCCCACTTTGACGATATCGGCGTAGAAGGACAGTAAATCGCCGACGAAGACCGGGTTTTTGAAAACGAAGGAATTGACCGAGATGGTCGCCACGCGGCCGTTGGCGCGCCGGGTGGCCGGCAGCGAGCCGGCGATGTCGACCTGGGCCATGATCCAGCCGCCGAACACGTCGCCGTAGACGTTGGCGTCGGACGGCGCCGGCATCATGCGCAGTTCAGGCATTTTCCCCGCCGGCAGACCGGAAGTGAGGCAGTTGTCGTACGGGGTTTGGGGGGTGGTCATCGTGAAATCTCATGAAAGGCTACAATTGCCCAGATTGAACCATAAAAAGCCGAGCTTCGCTATGCGCCGTTATCCCGATACCCCTCCCGCCCCTGCCAGCGGCGCCGGCAAGCCCGCCGCCCGCAGTGATTTCGCCACCCTGACAACCCTGCTGCCCTACCTGTGGGTATACAAATGGCGCGTGCTGCTGGCGCTGCTGTGCCTGGTCGGCGCGAAGCTGGCCAACGTCGGCGTGCCGCTGGTGCTCAAGCAGCTGGTCGACGCGATGAGCATCACGCCGGCCCATCCGCAGGCGATGCTGGTGCTGCCGCTGGGCATCCTGGTGGCCTACGGCGCGCTGCGCCTGTCGACCACGGTGTTTACCGAGCTGCGCGAATTCCTGTTCGCCCGCGTCACCCAGCGCGCCGTGCGTACCATCGCGCTGAAGGTGTTCCGCCACCTGCACGCGCTGAGCCTGCGCTTCCACCTGAACCGCCAGACCGGCGGCATGACCCGCGACATCGAGCGCGGCACCCGCGGGGTCGGCTCGCTGATCTCCTACACGCTGTTCAACATCCTGCCGACGCTGGTCGAGATCAGCCTGGTGCTGGGCTACCTGGCGACGCACTACGACATCTGGTTTACCGTCATCACCGGCGTCGCGCTGGCGCTCTACATCGTCTTCACCGTCACCGTCACCGACTGGCGCACGCATTTCCGCCGCACCATGAACGACCTCGACTCGAAGGCCAACACCAAGGCCATCGACTCGCTGATCAACTACGAGACGGTGAAGTATTTCGGCAACGAGGACTACGAGGCGCAGCGCTACGACGAGGGCTTGAAGCGCTACGAGACGGCGGCCGTGAAGTCGCAAACCTCGCTGTCGGTGCTCAACACCGGCCAGTCGCTGATCATCGCCACGGCCGTCACGCTGATCCTGTGGCGCGCCACCGCCGGCGTCATCGACGCCAGCATGACGCTGGGCGACCTGGTGCTGGTGAACGCCTTCATGATCCAGCTCTACATTCCGCTGAACTTCCTCGGCGTGATCTACCGCGAAATCAAGCAGAGCCTGGCCGACATGGAGCGCCTGTTCTCGCTGCTGGACCAGAACCGCGAAATCGCCGACGCGCCGCAGGCCCGCGCGCTGGCCGCCGGCGGCGCCGAGGTGCGCTTTGCGCACGTCGACTTCAGCTACGAGGCCAACCGCAAGATCCTGTTCGACATCGACTTCACCATCGCCGCCGGCACCACCACCGCCGTGGTCGGCCACAGCGGCTCGGGCAAGTCGACGCTGGCGCGGCTGCTGTTCCGCTTCTACGAGGTCAACAGCGGCGCCATCACCATCGACGGCCAGGACTTGCGCGCGCTGACGCAGGCGTCGCTGCGCGGCGCCATCGGCATCGTGCCGCAGGACACGGTGCTGTTCAACGACACCATTGAATACAACATCGGCTACGGCAAGCCGGGCGCCAGCAAGGACGACATCGTCGCCGCCGCCAAGGCGGCCTCGATCCACGACTTCATCGAAAGCCTGCCGGACGGCTACGCCTCGATGGTCGGCGAGCGCGGCCTGAAACTGTCGGGCGGTGAAAAGCAGCGCGTGGCGATCGCCCGCACCTTGCTGAAAAACCCGGCCATCCTGATTTTCGACGAAGCCACCTCGGCGCTCGACTCCAAGGCCGAGCAAGCCATCCAGGCGCAGTTGCAGGACATAGCCAGGAACCGCACCACGCTGGTGATCGCGCACCGCCTCTCGACGGTGGCCGACGCCGAGCAGATCCTGGTGCTCGAACACGGCCGCATCGTCGAGCGCGGCAGCCACCCGGCGCTGCTGGCCGCCAACGGCCTGTACGCCCAGATGTGGCAGCGCCAGCAGGCCCGCCAGGACGAGGAAGTCAGCGGGGCCGAGGCGGCGTGAGTTTGGCGCCGCGCCCGGCTGTCAAAAAAGCCACACTGTGGCCGGCGCCCGGTGTGGCAATTCGAATCAATTTTGCCTCCTGATGCAAATACAGGCATTCATCCGCCAAAAATGAAATAAAATCCGTTTGGAATTGGTGTCGCCGTATCACCAGAACACAACGAGAAAACAATGCCGGGAAATTGCGCCGGTTTATCCGCCCAGGAGAGAATATGAAATTAGTCAAAATGATGGCCGCGCTGCTCAGCGTCGGTGTAATCGCCAGCATGTCCCAGGCCCAGGCTCAAGAGACCGGCACGCTCGCGAAAATCAAAAAAACCGGCACCATCACGCTGGGCGTGCGCGACGGCTCGATTCCGTTTTCCTACCTCGACGACAAGCAGCAGTACCAGGGCTACTCGGTCGACCTGTGCATGAAGGCGGTCAAGGCGGTGCAAAAGCACCTGGGCCTGACCGAATTGAAAGTGGTGATGAACCCGGTCACCTCGGCCAACCGCATTCCGCTGATGGCGAACGGCACCATCGACCTCGAATGCGGCTCGACCACCAACAACATCGAGCGCCAGCAGCAAGTGGGTTTCGCGCCGACCATGTTCGTCATCGCCAACCGCCTGCTGGTGAAGAAATCGTCGAACATCAAAACGCTGGCCGACATGAAGGGCAAAACCCTGGTCGCCACCGCCGGCACCACGACGCTCAAGCAAATGACCATCCTGAACAAGGAAAAAGACCTGGGCATGACCATTCTGGTCGGCAAAGACCATCCCGAGTCGTTCCTGATGGTGGAAACCGGCCGCGCCGCCGCCGAGGCGAACGACGACATCTTGCTGGCGTCGCAACGCGCCAACGCCAAGACCCCGGCCGACTACGAGATCACCACCGAAGCGCTGTCGGTCGAGCCGTACGGCATCATGATGCGCAAGGACGACCCGGCCTTCAAGAAGGTTGTCGACGAGGCGCTGACCCGCGTCTACCAGTCGGACGATATCAAGCGCATCTACCACAAGTGGTTCCTGTCGCCGATCCCGCCGAAGGGTATCAACCTGAGCTTCCCGATGCCGCCGCAACTTGAAGTGGTGTTTGCCAAGCCGAGCGATTCGGGCGACCCAGCCGCCTACGCCGCCGTGCCGGAAGCGCAAAAAGTGGCCAGCAAAAAGAAGAAATAATCAGACAGTCGATACACTAAAAACGTAGTAAAACGGGAGGCGTCAGCCTCCCGTTTCGTTTCCGGCCCATTCTGGCGTTGGAAATGAAAGATACCTATAAAAAACAGATACCATACAGTTAGTTGCATTTTCGCGGCGGCGCGCTGTCATGAATCGGAAGGATATACATGAACTACCACTGGAATTGGCGCATTTTCTGGGAAATCGCCCCCGACGGCGTCGGCACGTACATGGACACGCTGTGGTCCGGGCTGATGTGGACGCTGGCCACCGCCGGCTGCGCCTGGATCATCGCGCTGGCGTTGGGCCTGGTGATCGGCACCGTGCGCACGCTGCCCAACAAGTGGGTGGTGGCCGCGGCCAACGCCTACGTCGAGCTGTTCCGCAACATTCCGCTGCTGGTGCAAATGTTCCTGTGGTATTTCGTCATGCCCGAGCTGCTGCCGCAGGCGGCCGGCGATTGGCTCAAATCGCTGCCCAACTCGGCCTTCATCACCGCCGTGCTGTGCCTGGGCACGTTTACCTCGTCGCGCGTGGCGATCCAGGTGACAACCGGTATCCAGGCGCTGCCGCGCGGCCAGAAAATGGCCGGCACCGCGATCGGCCTGACGCTGCCGCAGACCTACCGCTACATCCTGCTGCCGATGGCCGGGCGGGTGATCCTGCCGCCGCTGACCAGCGAATTCTTGAACATCATCAAGAACAGCTCGGTGGCGCTGACCATCGGCCTGATGGAACTGACCGCCTCGGCGCGGGCGATCCAGGAATTCTCGTTCCAGGTGTTCGAGGCGTTTTCGGCCGCCACCATCATTTACGTGGTGGTCAATTTGCTCGTCGTGGTGCTGATGCACCTGATCGAGAAGAAAGTCGCGATTCCGGGCTTTATCGTCGCCGGTTCCTCGGGAGGACATTGACATGGGTGATTTCGATTTCGACGTCATTTCGCGTTCCTGGGTCTACCTGTTCCAGACCGGCATGGCCTTCACGCTGCAACTGACCGCGCTGGCGATGGTCGGCGGCATTTTGCTGGGCACATTGCTGGCCATGATGCGCCTGTCGAGCAACCGCGCGCTGTCGCTGGTGGCGAGCAGCTACGTCAACCTGATCCGCTCGATTCCGCTGGTGCTGGTGATCTTCTGGTTTTATTTCCTGGTGCCGTATATCGCCGCCTGGGTCATCGGGGCGGACGAGCCGGTTAAAGTGGGCGGTTTCACGTCGGCGCTGATCACCTTCATCATGTTCGAGGCGGCCTATTACTGCGAGATCATGCGCAGCGGCATCCAGTCGATTCCGCGCGGCCAGGTCTGGGCCGGGCAGGCGCTGGGCATGAACTACTGGCAGAGCATGAGCAACATCGTGCTGCCGCAGGCGTTCCGCAACATGATCCCAGTGCTGCTGACGCAAACCATCGTGCTGTTCCAGGACGTGTCGCTGGTGTACGTGCTGTCGATCCCCGACTTCGTCGGCGCCGCCTCCAAGGTGGCGCAGCGCGACGGCCGCCTGGTCGAGATGTACGTTTTCGTGGCCGTGGTGTATTTCGTGCTGTGCTTCTCGCTGTCGCTGCTGGTCAAGCGCCTGCACCAGCGCGTCGCCATCATCCGCTAAGCCCGCGGCACCCTGCATACCAAATTACGGAGAAGAACAATGATTGAACTGAAAAATGTAAGCAAGTGGTATGGCCAGTTTCAAGTGCTGACCGATTGCAGCACCAACGTCGCCAAGGGCGACGTGATGGTGATCTGCGGCCCGTCGGGTTCCGGCAAGTCGACGCTGATCAAGACCGTCAACGGCTTGGAGCCGATCCAGAAGGGCGAGATCCTGGTCGACAACATCTCGGTGGGCGATCCGAAAACCAATCTGTCGAAGCTGCGCGCGCGCATCGGCATGGTGTTCCAGAACTTCGAGCTGTTCCCGCACCTGTCGATCCGCGAAAACCTGACCATCGGCCAGATCAAGGTGCTGGGACGCAGCGCCGACGAGGCCAACGCCAAGGGCTTGACATACCTGGACCGGGTCGGCCTGCTTACCCAGCAGGACAAGTTCCCCGGCCAGCTGTCGGGCGGCCAGCAACAGCGCGTGGCGATCGCCCGCGCGTTGTCGATGGACCCGATCGCCATGCTGTTCGACGAGCCGACCTCGGCGCTGGACCCGGAAATGATCAACGAAGTGCTCGACGTCATGGTCGGCCTGGCGCAGGAAGGCATGACAATGATGGTCGTCACGCACGAAATGGGCTTCGCCAAGCGCGTCGCCAACCGCATCGTCTTTATGGACCAGGGCAAGATCATCGAAGACTGCAGCAAGGACGAATTCTTCGGCACCACGCGTTCCGACCGCGCGCGCGACTTCCTGGCCAAAATCATCCACTAAGGTGTCGTAGGTCGGATGCGGGGGCCGCCGAGGCGCACGCGTAATCCGACGCCGAGCCGCTGCCGACGCCAGTCGGGTTACGCCCAATGGGCTAACCCGACCTGCGAAAAGCGCGCTCACTGAACGCCAGTGGTGTTGTTGCATCCGTTGCATCCCAGCGCGCGGCGGCCCCGGCGCGCTGGTAAAATGGCGGATCCGTTCCACGAAAGCCGCCATGTCCATCATCGAAACTCCCCAAAGCCTGACCATCACCCGTCCAGACGACTGGCACCTGCATTTGCGCGACGGCGCCACCATGGCCAGCGTGCTGCCGCATAGCGCGCGCCAGTTCGGCCGCGCCATCGTGATGCCGAACCTGAAGCCGCCAGTGACCACCACCGCCGACGCCGCCGCCTACCGCGAGCGTATCCTGGCGGCGCTGCCGGAGGGCATGCAGTTCGAACCCCTGATGACGCTGTACCTGACCAACAACACCGCGCCCGACGAGATCCGCCGCGCCATGGACAGCGGCTTCGTGCACGCGGTCAAGCTGTACCCGGCCGGCGCCACCACCAATTCCGACGCCGGCGTGAGCGACCTGAAGCACTGCTACAAGGCGCTGGAAACGATGCAGGAAGTCGGCATGCCCTTCCTGGTGCACGGCGAGGTGACCGACCCCGAGATTGACATCTTTGACCGCGAGGCGGTCTTCATCGAACGCGTAATGCGCCCGCTGCGCAGCGACTTCCCGGCGCTGAACATCGTCTTCGAGCACATCACCACCAAGCACGCGGCGCAGTACGTGGCCGAGGCCGATGGCCCGATCGCCGCCACCATCACGGCGCACCACCTGCTGTACAACCGCAACGAGATCTTCAAGGGCGGTATTCGACCGCACCTGTACTGCCTGCCGATCCTGAAGCGCGAAGAGCACCGCCTGGCGCTGATGACGGCCGCCACCAGCGGCGACGAGCGCTTCTTCCTCGGCACCGACTCGGCGCCGCACGCGCAGGGCGCCAAAGAGGCGGCCTGCGGCTGCGCCGGCTGCTACACGGCGCTGCACGCGATGGAGCTGTACGCCGAGGCGTTCGAGCGCGCCGGCGCGCTCGACAAGCTGGAGGCCTTCGCCAGCTTCCATGGCCCGGCCTTCTACGGCCTGCCGCGCAACAGCGGCAGCGTCACGCTGCGGCGCGAGCAATGGACGCTGCCGGAGTCGCTGGCGCTGGCCGGCGACAAGGTGATCCCGCTCAACGGTGGCGAGCGCATCAACTGGAAATTGGTTTAAGCTGTCGATGTTGGAGGGCATAGATTGGACCCGTCCGTGGTACGCGTCCGTGCTGGACGTCGCCGGCGGGCTCGACCTGGCCGGCGACGGCGTGATCAAGGCGTTCAACGGGCGTGCCGCGGCGCTGGGCTTGCGTAACGCTAGCGGCATGCCGCTGTCGTTCGTGCCGCAAAGCGCGCTGCCGGAGGGCACGGCGTACGAGGAGTTCATCGGCGCCACCGGCGGCGTACCGACGCGCGACAACCTGCACGATTTTTTCAACGGCCTGGTGTGGCTCAGCTTCCCGCGCATCAAGCGCCAGCTGAACGCGCTGCAGGCGGGGCAGATCGCGCTGGCCGGGGTGGGCAAGTCGCGCGGCCCGGCGCGCGACGCCGCCACGATTTTCGACGAGAACGCGGCCTTGCTGGTGGTGCGCGACTCGGCTGGCGGCGCGGCCCTGGTGGAGGCCTTGCGCGGGCATGACTGGCGCGGCGCCTGGCTGGCGCGGCGCGCCGATTTCCTGGCCGACGCCGAGCTGTGGTTGTTCGGCCACGCGTTGATGGAAAAGCTGGTGGCGCCGTACAAGGCGATCACCGCGCACACCCGCGTGGTGTTCGCCGGCGACGACTTTTTCGCGCTGGGGCACGCGGCCAGGCGCGCCTGGATCGACCAGCGGGTGGCCGGCGAACTGGCCGGGCGCGGCTTGAGCAAAGCCGACTTCACGCCGCTGCCGGTGCTGGGCGTGCCGGGCTGGTGGCCCGGGCAGGACCAGGCATTTTACGACGACACGAGCGTGTTCCGCCCGAAGCGGAGCGCGGCGCCACACTAGGCTAGGCCGCGGCTGCGGCGGAGGGCGGAGAGCATGGATAAAGTCATACGCTGGGGCATTTTGGGAACCGGGCAGATCGCCCGCGCGCTGGCGTTCGCGCTGCAAGAGGTGGCCGGCGCCAAGCTGGTCGCGGTGGCCTCGCGCGGCAGCGCCGGGGCCGACAAGTTCGGCCGCGAATTCGGCGTCGGCCGTTGCCACGCCTCGTACCAGGCGCTGGCCGACGACCCGGACGTCGATGTCATCTACATCGCGACGCCGCACGCGATGCACGCCGAGAACACGCTGATGTGCCTGAACGGCGGCAAGCACGTGCTGTGCGAAAAAGCTTTCGCCATGAACCGGCGCGAGGCCGCCGAGATGGTCGACCTGGCGCGGCACAAGCAGCTGTTCCTGATGGAGGCGATGTGGTCGCGCTTCCTGCCGGCCATCGGCGAGGTGCGGCGCATCATCGACAGCGGCGAAATCGGCAAGGTGGCGCAGATCCAGTCGGACTTCGGCTTCACCGCGCCCGAGGTCGGGCCGCTGCACCGCCTGCTGAACCCCGCACTGGGCGGCGGCGCGCTGCTCGACATCGGCATCTATCCGCTGTCGCTGTCGGCCTTTTTCCTCGGGCCGGTGGCGGCGGTGCAGGCGGTCGCCGAGATGGGTCCGACCGGGGTCGACCTGCAAACCGCGTTTTCGCTGCTCCACCGGGACGGCGGCGTGTCGTCCTGCGTGTGCAGCATCCGCGCCCAGTCGCCGAGCGACATGACGATTGCCGGCCCGCTCGGCCACATTCGCATCCACAACCGCTTTTTCCAGGCCCAGACCCTGAGCGTGGAAACGCTCGACGGCAACGCGCGCACGGTGGAGTTTCCGCACATCGGCAGCGGCTACGCCTACGAGGTGGTGGAGGTGATGCGCTGCCTGCGCGCCGGCCTGATCGAAAGCCCGCTGATGCCGCACGCCGAGACGCTGGCGCTGATGGGCGTGCTCGACACCATCCGCGCGCAGATCGGCTTGGCGTACGGCGCCGACCAGGTGCGGCCATAGAAATTCTCAAGGCGCCGCTGCTGTTAACCCGTTACGCGGCGCTCACATATAACGATAACCCGAGGAATCCATGTCCACCAACACCGGCGCGCCATCGCTGAAAACAGTGCTTCTCGCCAGCGGCGTCATCCTGACCCTGGCGATGGGCGTGCGCCACGGCCTCGGCTTCTGGATGCAGCCGATCTCGCAGGCCAACGGCTGGACCCGCGAGACGTTCTCGCTGGCGATGGCGATGCAAAACTTGATGTGGGGCCTGTTCGGCCCCTTCGCCGGCATGGCGGCGGACCGCTTCGGCACCATGCGCGTGGTGATCGTCGGCGCGCTCAGCTACATGGTCGGGCTGGTGTGGATGGCGCTGGTCACCCAGCCGACCCTGTTCATCGTCGGCACCGGCGTGTTCGTCGGGCTGGGGCTGGCCTGCACCGCGTTCGGCGCCATCAGCGGCATCATCGGCCGCACCGCGCCGCCGGAGCAGCGCTCGTGGGCCTTCGGCATGTCGTCGGCGGCCGGCTCCTTCGGCCAGTTCATGATGATGCCGGTCGAGCAGTACCTGATCGACGCGCTGGGCTGGCAAAACGCCTTCTACCTGCTGGCCGCGCTGCTGGTGCTGGCCATGATCCCGATGGCGTTTTACCTGCGCGAACCGGCCGTGGCGCAGCATGCCGGCCCGCAGCAAAGCATCCGCGAGGCCGCCAGCGAGGCCTTCCGCAACCGTTCCTTCCTGTTCCTGATGGCCGGCTATTTCGTCTGCGGCTTCCAGGTCGTCTTCATCGCCGTGCATCTGCCGGCCTACTTGAAGGACCAGGGCCTGATCAACCCCAACATCGGCGTCACCGCGCTGGCGCTGATCGGCCTGTTCAACATCTTCGGCTCGTACTACGCCGGCAAGCTGGGCGGCCGGCTGCCCAAGCGCTACCTGCTGTCGTCGATCTACCTCGGCCGCGCCGTGGTGATCGGCCTGTTCCTGCTGGCGCCGCTGTCCTCGTGGTCGGTGTACGCGTTCGCGGCGGCGATGGGCCTGATCTGGCTGTCGACGGTGCCGCTGACGAACGGCATCCTGGCGGGCGTGTTCGGCGTCAAGCACCTGTCGATGCTGGCCGGGATGGTGTTTTTCTCGCACCAGGTCGGCAGTTTCCTGGGCGTTTGGCTGGGCGGTTTCCTGTATGCGCGCCAAGGTAATTACGACACCGTCTGGGCCATCACGATCGGCCTTGGCGTGCTGGCGGCGCTGGCCAACCTGCCCATCGACGAGCGCGGCGTGGTGCGCGCCGAATTGAAGGCCGCGTGAAAACCTGGCTGATCCGTGTGGCGGGGGCGGCGTTGCTGGCGCTGATCTTCGCCGCCTACCTGCGCCCGAGTTTCATGCTGGACTTGGCGAACCGCTTCTTCATGTGTTTGTAGCTTGATCTGCGCGCGTTTTTCTTGCCATAATGTTTCCTAATTAAAATATTTGGAGTATGATGTCGCGGTGTCTTTTTAAGAGATACCCATAGTTAAACCGCGTCCGGTTTCGCTCCGCGCCACCAGGCCGCGGGGTTTTTTGACCGGCAAGCTCGCGCCTGCGGTTAAGGCTATTTGTCGGCCCCGATCCCGCCGCCATCCCCCACAGCATCAGCTGTCACGGTTCGTCACGTGTTCGCCCGCCGCCGATGCGGCGAGGGCTACGCCCGGCCGTCCGCACACACATCTATCGAGGAATAAAATGGGTTTTAGCAACATGAAAATTGGCATGCGCCTGAACTTCGCCTTCGGCCTGGTGCTGGCGTTCCTCGTCGGCATCGTGGCGTTGGGCACCAGCGGCCTGGCCGATTTAAACGCGAGCACGGACAAGATCATCAAACTGGACTGGGTCAAGGCGACGCTGGCCGCCAACGCGCTCGACAATGTACGCGGCAGCATGACGCGGGTGTTTCAACTCACCGGCAGCGCAAACGAGGCCGAAGCCAAGGCCGGGCGCGAACGCCTGGCCGCCAACGAGCTGGCGTTCACCGAGTCGCTGGCTAAACTGGAGCCGCTGCTGTACCGGCCCGAGGGCAAAGCCCTGCTGAGCAAAGCCCGCGGCGAGGGCGAGCAGTACGTGGCCTCCTACAAGAAGGTGCTGGCGCTGCTGGCCGCCGGCGACCGCGAGGGCGCGAACGCGCTGGCGCACGGCGAGACCTACGACGCTTTACACAAATTCGCCGCGACGCTGCGCGACTTCAACGCCCTGCAGCGGCGTCTGGTGGACGAGTCGGGCGAGCATAGCGCCAGGCAGTTCGAGTTTTCGCGCACCCTGCTGATTGCGCTGGGCGGCATCGCCGTGCTGTTGGGCGGCGCGGCGGCGTGGTTGGTGTCGCGTTCGATCACGCGGCCGTTGGGCGAAGCCGTGCGCATCGCGCAGACGGTGGCGGCGGGCGATCTGACCAGCCGCATCGTGGTCGCGTCGAGCGACGAGACCGGCCAGTTGCTGCTGGCGCTGCGCGACATGAACGCCAGCCTGCAGAACATTGTCGGCCAAGTGCGCAACGGCACCGAGTCGATCGCCAACGGCTCGAGCGAAATCGCCAAAGGCAATCTGGACCTGTCGGCGCGCACCGAACAGCAGGCCAGCGCGCTGGAGCAGACCGCGTCGGCGGTGGAGGAGCTGACCTCCACCGTCAAGCAGAACGGCGACAACGCGCGCCAAGCCAACCAACTGGCCGGTTCGGCGTCAAACGTGGCGGTCAAGGGTGGCCAAGTGGTGTCGCAGGTGATCGAGACCATGGCCGCGATCAACGACTCGGCCAAGAAAATTGTCGACATCATCAGCGTCATCGACGGCATCGCGTTTCAAACCAATATCCTGGCGCTGAACGCGGCGGTCGAGGCGGCCCGGGCCGGCGAGCAGGGCCGCGGTTTCGCCGTGGTCGCGTCGGAAGTGCGCAACCTGGCGCAGCGTTCGGCCGCCGCCGCCCGCGAAGTGAAGGAACTGATCGGCGACTCGGTCGACAAGGTCGACACCGGCAGCAAGCTGGTGACGCAGGCCGGCAACACCATGGACGACATCGTCGCCAGCGTGCAGCGCGTCACCGACATCATGGGCGAGATCAGCTCGGCCAGCCACGAACAGGAAATCGGCATCGAACAAATCCACCAGGCGATCACCGAAATGGACGGCGTGACGCAGCAGAACGCGGCGCTGGTGGAGGAAGCGGCGGCGGCGGCCGGATCGCTGAACGACCAGGCGGCCGTCCTGGCGCAGGCCGTCAGCATCTTCAAGCTCGACGCGGCGCAGACGGCGCGGACGCCGGCGCCGCGCGCCAAGGCCGCCGTCGCAGCGCCGCTGCGGCCGGCGCCCAAGCGCCCGGCTCCGGCGCCGGCGAAAAAAGCGCCGACGCCGGCCCGCGGCGCCGACGAGTGGGAAGAGTTTTAAGTTTGACCGTCCGCAAGGAGTAGACGCGCAGTATCGGGTTACGCTGGGCTGACCCGACCTTCTATGATGAATTCCAAGTCAACTGGTTTTTCGCAAATTTATCCTATCCCTTGTTTCGGTATCGGCGGGGTCAAGGGCGGGCGAAG
>NZ_JBJXIB010000117.1:0-18692 GCF_046115965.1 Janthinobacterium sp. CG_23.3
GGCGTCGTGCGCGGCATGCTCGACGGACGCAGCAACGCCTACGTCGAAGCCATGAACGGCTTGCTTCAGCAAACCAAAACCGCCGCCAGGGGCTTCCGCACCGTCAAGAATTTCGTCGCCATCGCCTATCTCCGCATGTCCAAGCTAAAGCATTTGCCACACAACCCGTTACGCCCAGTTGCACCGCTTATGAAAGCGGGTACCCGCTACCGATCCGGAAGTCAATTTCCATACAAAACGGCATAGAGCCCGGAACTCTCATGCTTTGTGGATGAAATTCACATTAAAGCGGCTCAATTTTCGCCGAAAATCAACAGGTAGGCCACGATTCCTTAACTCTGTAAATTCACCCTGTAATAGGATCCATTAAATCAAGACGGTTTGGCGCTATTAGCAGCGCGCATGAAATCAACGAACGCACGCAGCTTGCCCGGCATATGCTCGCGATGCGGATAGTAGAGATGAAAAGCGTCGTCCAATGCCCAGTGCCGCTTCAGAAGCTGTCGCAGCATGCCGCCCGCCAGTTCTTGCCTCGCAAAATTTTCCAAGATGAATGCTATTCCTTGGCCCTGTATCGCGGCATCCAGCACGGAGCGCATTTCGTCAAAAATATAGCGCCCTTGTACGTCGATTTGCACCATCTGACCCCGATCTTCGAACTTCCATTCATATAACCTCCCGCCAACGCAATAGCGCTGACGCAGGCAATTATGCTTGAGCAGGTCCGCCAACGCATGTGGTTCACCGCCCTCCCGGAAGTAATCCGGTGCCGCCACCAGGATTCGTTTTTGTAACTCGCCCAGCGGCACAGAAATCATATCATTCTGCAATTTTCTCCCCATGCGTATGCCGATATCAAAGCCGGCGCTGACGATATCGGTCAGCTGATTATCGAGCGAGATCTCGACATTGATGAGCGGAAATTGTTCCAGGAACGATGCCATATGCGGCTCGATCAAGATATGGTAGGCGACGTAGGATGAACTGACGCGCAACATGCCCGACGGTTGATCCGTCGCGAGCAAGGCTTGTGACAGCGAGTTTCTGATTAAGGCAAGTGCAGGCGCCAATGTCGCGTTCAATGACGCGCCAGCCTCGGTCAGACTGACACTACGAGTGGTGCGATTGAACAGCCTCACATTCAATCGCGCTTCTAAATTTTTGATCGTGCGTGATACCGCAGTCGGCGTGATGCCTATTTCCGCGGCGGTGCGCGCGAAATTCAAATGTCTTGCTGCGGCCTCAAAGGTCAGCAGACCGGGAAGATACAGCGGCGACGTGGAGATTACGCCTTCAACGCCCTCAACTTGGTCTAACGGTCCAATTATGACTTTTTTGTTCATACAATATCTAATTTTATGACTATTTACTTCATTATCGCCGATCTGCATACTGATCACATCAAACAAATCAATCCGGCTAGTCAAGCCGTCTTTCGAGAAAAGGAATTATCATGAAAACCCTCCGCTCCGCTCTCGCCTTTTCCATCGTGGCCCTGGCTCAAGGCAATGTTTCTGCAGCCAGCCTGCCCGGCGTCGAAGAGAATACGGCGAAATTCTTGCAAGCCCTTGAAGGCAGCAAACCGCTCGAAACCATGACGCCGGTCGATGCCCGCGCCGCGCTGGTGAGCGCGCAAGCCGGCGCCAATGTGGCGTTACCGGCAGCTGACATCAGCGAGAAAACAATCCACGTCAATGGCAGCGACCTGAAGCTGACTATCGTGCGCCCAGCGGGCAGCGGGCAGAAGATCCTGCCCGCGTTCATGTACTTCCATGGTGGCGGCTGGGTGCTTGGCGACTTTCCAACCCACGAGCGGCTGGTGCGTGACCTTGTGGCAGGCTCTGGCGCGGTGGCGGTTTTCGTCAACTATAGCCTGTCGCCGGAGGCGAAATACGGCGTCGCTATCGAGCAAGGCTATGCCGCAACCAAATGGGTTGCCGAGCATGGCAAGGAGATCAACGTCGACGGCAAGCGTCTTGCCGTCGCAGGCAACAGCGCGGGTGGCAACATCGCCGCCGTGGTTGCCTTGATGGCCAATGAAAAGGGCGCACCCGCACTGCGTTCGCAAGTATTGCTGTGTCCTGTGACGGATGCTCACTTCGACACGCAGTCGTACAAGCAGTTTGCCAACGGCTACTTCCTGACAACAGACTTGATGGCATGGTTTTGGGACAATTACACGACCGACGCCAACGCACGCAAACAGATCTACGCTTCGCCGCTGCAGGCGACTACCGAGCAGCTCAAGGGCTTGCCGCCGACGCTGATCCAGACCGCCGAATTCGATGTCCTGCGCGATGAAGCCGAAGCTTACGGCCGCAAGCTCGACGCTGCGGGCGTGAAGGTGAAGTCGGTGCGCTACAACGGCTTGATTCACGATTTCGGGCTGTTGAACGTGAATAGTCATGTGCCGGCGATCCGCAGCGCGATAGCGCAGGCATCGCAAGAGCTCAAGACCAACCTGGGCAAGTAGTTTCAAAGCTGAACTGGAAGTCGCAGCGGAGGCATATATAGTGCGCCGTCCACACGGACTGGAGACTCGATTATGACTTCTCCGTTCATGCCATATCGCTATCTGTGACTATTTACGTCACTATCGCCGATCCGCATACTGATCACATAAACAAATCAATCTGCTTACGCCAGACATTTTCGAGAAAAGAACCATGAGCAAAATCTTCGAACCCTTGACACTGCGGGGTGTCACCCTGCGCAATCGCTATGCCCTGAGCCCGATGTGCCAGTACACGGCAAAAGACGGCTACGCAAGCGACTACCACGCCGTCCACTATGGCCGTTTCGCCTTGGGCGGCTTCGGCCTGATGATGGTCGAAGCGACCGCCATCTCGCCCGAAGGACGGATCACGCATGGCGACCTGGGTCTGTGGGACGACGCGCACATTGCCGGCCTGGCGCGTATCGCCGCCTTTGCAAAGGCCTATGGCGCCACGCCTGGCATCCAGATCGGCCATGCGGGGCCGAAAGCGAGCATCCAGCGCGCCTTTGAAGGCAACGGCCCCTTGAACGACGAGGACGCCGCACGCGGTGAGATCTCTTGGGAAGTGGTGTCGCCAAGCGCGCGTCCTGTGGCCGATGGCTGGCTGCTGCCCATGGCCCTCGATGCTGGCGGCATCGCCCAGGTCCGTGGCGATTTTGTTGCTGCGGCCCGCCGCGCGCAGGAGGCTGGCTTCGATGTACTCGAGCTGCACTATGCGCACGGCTTTCTGCTCAACGCTTTCCTCTCACCGCTGACCAACGACCGCAGCGATGAATACGGCGGCAGCTTCGAGAACCGCATCCGCCTGCCTTTGGCAATCGCCCGCGAAGTGCGCGCGGTATGGCCGCAGGACAAGCCGCTGTTCGTGCGCCTGTCGGCGGTCGATGGCAGCAGCAATGGCTGGACCATCGACGACAGCGTCGCTCTGGCCGAAGCCCTGAAGGCGGTCGGTGTCGACGTCATCGACTGCTCGTCCGGCGGTTTTGGCGTCTATGAGTACCCGAACGGCTATGGCTTCCAGGTGCCGTTCGCCGCACAAATCCGCCGCGAAGCCAATATTGGCACCATGGCCGTCGGCATCATCGTCGATCCGGCGCAGGCCGAAGCCATTATCGCGTCCGGCCAGGCCGACTTGGTCGCGCTGGGCCATGCGGCGCTGCGCGATCCACACTTTCCCCTGCATGCACAGCAGGCGCTGGGAGCGGCTAGCCCGGACGCCGCCTATGCCAACTGGAATGTCCAAGCCGCTTGGTGGCTCGACCACCGCGCCAGTAAGTTGGACCAGTTGGGTCCATGGACCCCGGCGGCGGCTACCGCGGTTGTCAATAAGCATTGAACCCCATGCCGGCCGGGGCGGCCGGTTTTTTTAGTATTAACAACCAGGAGTAAAAACATGAGCAAACCGACCTATGTGCAGGACTATCAGGCCGTCGTCGAAGTACTGAACAAGTACAACGAAGGCTGCAAGCAAGCCGATAGCAACATCATGAAACCGGCCTTCAGCGAGCAGGCAACTATGTTCAGCGTTGACGCCGAAGGCAAGCTGACTGGCGGAGGTATCCAAAATTTGTTCGACGGCATCGACACCGCGTTCCAACCATCGCCTGAAGCTCAGGGGGCAATCGTCAGAGTCGACATCGTCGGCACCGCCGCCAGTGCGCGCATCGACACGAACGATGTTTCTGGCTTCTGCTTCACCGACTTCTTCCACTTGCTGAAAGTCGAAGGCAAGTGGACGGTAGTGAGCAAAATATTCCACACGCACATCGCACCCTGAATTTCCGGCGTGCATTGTTCAGTCCACGATGAGCATGCGCAGCAGATCAGCTCTCCCGCCAAGTCTGCTGCCTTCATCAGTAGTTGCAACCATTATCACGAGTGACTAAATGAAAAAGACCCTCTTCAAAACCTTGTTGTTCGCTGCAGTCATTTCTGGCATTGGCGCCACTGCTCAAGCCGCAAACCTGCAAGGCGGCCAGCAAGTTGCCAGTAGCAAGGCCATCAACAAACCTACCTATGTGCAGGATTATCAAGCCATCGCGGAGGTACTGAACAAGTACATCGACGGCTGCAAACAGGCTAGCAGCATGGTCATGAAACCAGCCTTCAGTGAAAAAGCCACCATCTTCAGCGTCGATGCCAAGGGCAAGCTGACTGGCGGCTCAATCCAGGAACTGTTTAAGGCTATCGACAACCCGCCATTTCGCCCATCACCTGAAGCTCAAAGCGTGATAGTCAAAGTCGATATCGTCGGCACCGCTGCCAGTGCGCGCGTCGACTCCAACGATGTCTCGGGTTTCTCGTTCAGCGACTTCTTCCACCTGCTCAAGGTCGATGGCAAGTGGATGATCGTTAGCAAGATATTCCATACCCACGTCGCGCCCTAAGCGCGGCACTGGTGTTGAACGTAAGTGCGATATTCAATCGCTTATCCGCAATTTTTCATTGCTACGCTAGCAATTATTGATGCGGCATTAGTGCTGGGCGATCACAGACAACGCATAGCAGACCGACTTGCGGGAACGCAAGCCGTCAAAGTAGGGTATCTCGACAGGCCGAATTCGCAGAGCCCCCGGTTTACGTTCAGCGACCGGAATGGGGCGAAGCCGAGCTGTGGACGCAGGCATGATCTCATTGGCAGTTGGCGCGAGCACGCCGCTTTCGAATGCGAGCTGACGCCGTGGATTGCGAGGACGTTTACAGTTAACGTGGGCATGGCCCTTCCGTCATTTGCAGTTAATGTGAGCCAGAACCGGCGTCGAATGCGAGCATGGCCGTTTTTAAACGCCAGCCGCTACACTTGCGCGGCAGATTCGTTTTCCCCCGGATATGGGCCGACCTGGAAATCAAAGTCCGCGATTCCGGCGATTGCACCGTGGACGCGATCGCCAGGCAATAACGGTCCGACTCCGGCGGGGGTGCCGGAGAAAATGAGATCGCCTGGCGCCAGGCGGACAAAGCGCGAAATGTGGCTGATGATGTCGGCAACGGACCAGATCATTTCCCGCAGATTGCCGTCCTGTTTCACCGCGCCGTTGACCTCCAGCCAGATGCGGGCATCGCTCGGGTGCCCGATCTCGCTGGCCGGACGCAAGGCGCTGCAAGGGGCGGAGGCGTCAAAGCCCTTGGAGAAGTCCCATGGGCGGCCCATTTCCTTGGCGACAGCCTGAAGATCGCGGCGCGTCAGATCCAAACCCACGCCATAGCCCCAGACCAGCGCGAGCGCATTTTCCGGCGAAATATCCGCACCGCCGCCACCTAGTGCGACAAGCAACTCGATTTCGTGATGGAGATCCTGTGTGCATGGCGGATAGGCGAGCTTGCCCTGTGCCGCAACGACGGCGTGCGCGGGTTTCATGAAAAAAAACGGCGCTTCGCGGTCGGGGTCCCTGCCCATCTCGCGCGAGTGGGCGGCATAATTGCGCCCTACGCAGAACACGCGCCGGACCGGAAATGTAGATGCGCTTCCAGCGACGGCGACGGCGGGAATCGCCGGTGGGGGGATGACGAAGTCAGGCATGATGTTCCCGTGTTTAAAAAAATCGATTGTAAAAATACCTGCGGACTTGGCCCATCAAGTCCGCCACGGACTTGATGTTGGACTTTTTTCGAAAGAAGGCGGTTGGCGGCCACGAAAATTGTCGGCGAAAAGGCCACATGCTGTTGCCGCTCGACGGTATTCGTCGTGTTTCCGCACTCGAGGTCGATGGTCCCGTTCATCATCAGCGGAATGCGGGTGGAGGCCGCCACTGAAACGAACTGGACGGTCAGTGCCGGGAGGGCGAGCTTCTTTTTCACCAGGCAAGGGCGGTGAGGAGTATTGGCGGGTTCATGCCGTCTCCTGGAAATATTCTTCAAATAGCGAAGTTGCCTTTTTTTCGGCGATCGGCGGCAGGCAAACCCGGGGGGGTGGGGTGGGGGCTGCCTGCCGGCGCGCCTTGGAGAAGACGGAGGTTCACGTTCCCGACGGTGCTACGCGATCAAGGTGTTGCCAGCGTCGCTTCGAAACGCGCCTTGTTTTCGGCGTTGGGCGGATAGAGTCCGGGCAGCGCGGCGCCTTTTTCCACCTCGCCCATGATCCATGCCTCCAATTGCTCTTGCTGTACCCCCGCCGCGAGCACGTCTTCAAGGTAGGCGGCCGGGATCAGCACGGCGCCATCGCCGTCCACCACCACGATGTCGTCCGGATACACCGCCACACCGCCGCATCCGATTGGCTCTTGCCAATTGACGAAAGTGAGCCCCGCCACGGACGGCGGCGCGGCCACGCCCTGGGACCACACGGGCAGATCCGTTTCCAGCACGCCGGCCACGTCGCGCACGACGCCATCCGTCACCAAGGCGGCCACGCCGCGCTTTTTCATGCGCGCGCACAGGATGTCGCCGAAGATGCCAGCATCGCTCGTCCCCATCGCGTCCACCACCACAACGCAGCCTTCCGGCATGTCTTCGATGGCGGCCCGGGTCGAACGCGGGGAAGACCACGACTCGGGGGTTGCCAGATCTTCCCGCGCGGGAACGAAACGCAAGGTGAACGCCGGTCCGACGATGCGCGGCTGGCCCGCCTTCAGGGGGCGCGTTCCGCGCATCCAGACGTTGCGCAAGCCTTTTTTCAGGAGAATCGTGGTGATGGTGGCGGTGGAAACTTTTGCAAGCGTTTCGATTGCAGCCTTGTTCAGTGTCATGTTCATACCCTCTTTTCAGTTATCGGTTGCCGTATGCTTCAAATGCACTGCGCGCCGCTAGACGCTCGCGATGAGTCCGCCATCGACCCGGATGACCGAACCGGTGACGTAGGACGCCGCGGCGCTTGCCAGGAAGGTCACGACATCGGCGTATTCCTGCGGCGTACCGTAGCGGCCGAGCGGAATCGATTGCGTGCTTTCCTGTTCGACCGCCTCGACGGAGCGGTTTTCCCGCTTCGCCTTCGCCTCGTCGAGAAAGCGGATGCGCGGAGTGGAAATGCGTCCCGGCAAGACGACGTTGGCCGTGATGCCGGCGGGCGCAACCTCGCGCGCCAGCGTTTTTGACCAGCCGAGCAGCGACATCCGCAACACATTCGAGACTGCCAGGTTGGGAATCGGCGCAATGATGCCGGACGAGGTGCTGGTGATGATGCGGCCCCATTTACGCTCCTTCATGCCAGGAAGCACGCGATCCGTCACTTTGATCAAGGAAAGAACCATCGATTCGAAGCTCTTCAGCCAGAGCTGGGGATCGAGATCCGTGGCCGGACTCGGCGCCGGTCCGCCGGTGTTGTTGATCAATACATCGACCGGGCCAAAATACGCTTCGATACGGCGCACGTGCCCGTCGATTGAAGCGAGATCGCCCAAATCCCACTGCAAGGGCAGCGCCGTCGATCCCGCTTGCTCGACTTCGCGCACGGCCGCTTCGAGCGCCTGCTCGTTGACGTCCGCCACCACCACCCGCATGCCTTCGCGTGCGAAGTTGGCCGCGATCGCCTTGCCTATCCCGCCGCCGCCGCCCAGCACCAGCGCGGTCTTTCCTTCTAATCCGAGTTGCATAGATTCCACTCCTTATTGTTTCGGTTGATGTAAATTGCCGTATTGCACTTCCGATCTGGCCGCCTATTCCAGCAGGCGGCATGCCTCGGCAATGCGCCCGCATGCGTCCGTCAAGCGCTCGGTCTTGGTGGCGAAGGAAATCCTGAAAAACGGCGACATGCCGAATGCCGATCCCGGCACGACCGCCACGAGCGCTTGCTCGAGCAGGTAGCCGGCCACATCCTCGTCGGTTTGCAGGATGTTCCCCTGCGGGGTTTTCTTGCCGATCAATCCCGCGCACGACGGGAAAAGATAGAAGGCGCCTTCGGGGATGCGACACGACACGCCCGGAATCGCGTTAAGCAGGCGCGCGGCGATGTCGCGCCGCTCCTGGAATATGGCGTTGCGTTCGGCGATAAAATCCAGCGGACCGTTCAATGCCGCCACCGCGGCCGCCTGGGCGATCGAATTCGGGTTGGTCGTGCTTTGCGACTGGATCGTGGCGATGGCGCGGATCAGATCGGCCGGCCCGCCGGCATAGCCGATACGCCAGCCCGTCATCGAAAATGCTTTCGATACGCCATTGCAGGTCAGGGTGCGGTGCAACAGGCGGGGTTCGACCGCGGCGATCGTACTGACCTGCCAGTCATCGTAACGAATGTGCTCATAGATATCGTCCGTCATGACATATACGTCGGGACAGTCCAGAAGTACGTCGGCAATCTCGCGCAGTTCCTGCGTGGTATAGGCACTGCCGGTAGGATTGCTTGGCGAGTTGAGGACTAGCCACTTCGTCTTGGGCGTGATCGCCGCCCGAAGTTGTTCCGCCGAGAGCTTGAAGGCGTTGCCCTCGGTGCAGGAAAGCACGACCGGCGTGCCGCCGCTCATTCTGACGATGTCAGGGTAGGATACCCAGTACGGTGCCGGAATGATGACTTCGTCGCCTTCGTTAATCGACGCAAAAAAGGCGTTGAAGATCACCTGCTTGCCGCCGGTGCCGACGGTGATCTGCGACGTTTCATAGGCCAAGCCGTTTTCGCGCTGGAACTTGTCGACGATGGCGAGCTTGAGCTCCGGCGTTCCATCGACGTCTGTGTAGCGGGTTGCGCCGGCGTCCATCGCGGCCTTGGCCGCCTCGCGGATATGCAATGGCGTATCGAAATCGGGCTCGCCCTGGGAAAGGCTGATGACATCGCGGCCCTGGCGCCGCAACTCGGCCGCCTTGCGCGTGATGGCAATGGTCGGGGATGGTTGTACAACGTTAAGCTTGGAGGAGAGGGGGAATCCCATGGTGTTCTTCTTTCCTGTGTGGTGGGGAGCACTTCACTCGGCGCAATCAGCCCGGGACCGGACCGCGCCGCGCCGGGCGTGTCGCGTTTCGGCATCCGGCGGTATGAAGGTAATTATAGATAGTAAATATTTTTATGTGAAATGATCGTTTTTTATCCACAGTATCAATAGAATTATTTATTCTGGCGAGCCGTTCGCGGTGCGACAATAGATTTTTATGATGAGGCGGGGAGAAGCGGCATATGAATAGGGTGCTCAAAACATTCATCGCGGCGGCCAAGGCCTCCTCGTTTTCCATAGCGGGATCGACACTTGGATTGACGCAGCCGGCGATCAGTTCGCAGATGAAAAAGCTGGAGGAAGACCTGAACTGCCAGTTGTTCGACCGCATGGGGAAGGCCGTGGTATTGTCGGCGCGCGGCCGGCAGCTGCTGCCGACGGCGCAGGAAATCGTGCGCTTGTACGATACGATGAAGGGTCAGTCGACGGATGCCGATGTTGCCGGACGGCTTGACCTTGGCGCCATCACAACGGTGCAAATGGGACTGCTACCGGAAGCGTTGTGGATGTTCCGGCAGCAGTTCGCCGGCGTCGAAGTAAATGTGGTGCCAGGGACCTCGGTGCAGCTTCTTTCGCAGATCGACGCGCGCGAACTCGATTTCGCGGTCATGATCAAGCCGTCCTTGAAGCTGCCGAAGGATCTGCGCTGGACCCCGCTTCTCAAGGAAAATTACGTCGCCATTGCGCACAGCCGAGTCGCGTACCAGCCTGTAAGGGAGTTGCTGCGAACCCATCCATTCATCCGGTATAACCGTCGTTCCTATGGCGGCCAGCTGGTCGACCGCTTCCTGAAACGCAACCGCATACAGGTCAATGACGTGATGGAACTGGATGAGCCCGCCGTAATCCTGCAGATGGTCAGGAGCGGTTTGGGCGTATCGATAGTTCCCTACGAACTGGTCGCCGACCAGCTCGGCGCGCGTATTCGCATTTACCCGCTCAAGGATTCCCACTTCTACAGGGAGATCGGAATTTTGCAACGTATCAACGGCAGCGAAAACAAGGTGCTGGATGCGCTTGTCGACAGCCTTGCCGCCATTTCCAGCAGTAAAGCGGTGTCAGGTGCGAGCGCCCTGGATATCCTGGTAAAAAAAGACGGAAGGGCAGATTGAACGGGCAGCGAAAATATATAGACGACTGGTCGGTTTTTACTTATAATCGGCAGCTATGAAGAAAACAGTGCAAGAAACACGTCAGCACATCCTCGATGTGGCCAGGACGTTGATGACGAACAAGGGTTACACCGCTGTCGGTCTGGCCGAGGTCGTGGCTACGGCGCGGGTGCCGAAAGGATCGTTCTATTACTACTTCAAGTCGAAGGAGGAGTTTGGACAAGCCTTGCTGGAGGAATACTTTTCAGCCTACCTTTCAACCGTCGATTCACTGTTGAGTACGCAAGGGCAGACGCCCGTCGAACGCCTGCTGAATTATTTCCGTTATTGGAGCGACACGCAAGGCACCGACCTCCCGGACGGTAAATGTCTGGTCGTCAAACTCGGGCCGGAGGTGTGCGACCTGTCCGATGACATGCGCTCTATCCTTGAGCAAGGTACGCGTGGCATCGTTGCGCGGATTGCCGGATGCGTTGCGGCAGGCCAGGCCGAGGGCCAGATTGCCACGCGCGACACGGCGACGGCGCTGGCGGAATCGCTGTACCAGCTGTGGCTGGGCGCTTCATTGCTGGCCAAGCTCGGAAAGCGTAACGAGCCTTTCGATATCGCCATGGCAACAACACGCCGGCTCCTCGAGTGAGCCGTGTTTTTTTTCACCAAATATAGACGACTGGTCGACTATGAAATTTGAAATGACTGATAAGCAAACTTACACCGATCTGTTCTTGCCCGCGAAGATGGGCGCCTTCACTCTCCTCAACCGGATTGTCATGGCCCCGGTGACGCGTAGCCGCTACGCCGAAGACGGCGTCCCGGGCGAGCTGCACGCCACCTACTACGCCCAGCGGGCGGGGGCCGGCCTGATCGTTGCGGAAGCGACGAATATTTCCGCGCAGGGCCGCGGTTACGCGGCGACGCCGGGCATCTGGACCGAGGAGCAAGTCGAAGGATGGAAAAACGTCACGGACGCGGTGCATGGCGCCGGCGGCAAGATCGTTCTGCAACTGTGGCACGTCGGCCGCTTTTCCAGCACGGAACTCCAGCCCAACGGCGAGGCGCCCGTTGCGCCGTCGCCGATTAGGGCCGAAGGCAACACCTACACCACCGAGGGCTTTGTACCGGTCTCGATGCCGCGCGCCCTGGAGAGCGGCGAAATCCCCGGCATCGTCGAGCAATACAGGCACGCCGCCAAGAACGCCAAGCGCGCCGGGTTCGACGGTGTGGAAGTCCACTCGGCCAACGCTTACCTGTTGGACCAGTTTTTGCGCGACTCGACGAACCGGCGTACCGACCAGTATGGCGGCTCGATTGAAAACCGCGCGCGCCTGACGCTGGAGGTGACCGAAGCGGTCGTCGATATCTGGGGCGGCGACCGGGTCGGCATTCGCTTATCGCCCGTGTCGCCCGATGTCGGCAACACGCCGCCCGACAGCGACGTCATGGCGACCTACGGCCACCTGATCCGGGAGCTCAACCGCTTCAAACTGGCCTATATGCACTTCGTCGAAGGCGCGACCGGCGGCTCGCGAGACGTTCCGGCCGGAGTGGATCTGGACGCGCTGCGCGCATTGTTCACAGGCCCGTACATTGGCAATAACAACTACGACCTGGATCTGGCGATCCGGCGTCGCGCTGAAGGAAAGATCGACGCCGTCGCGTTTGGCCGGCTGTTCATCGCCAACCCCGACTTGGTCGAGCGCCTGCGCCGCGGCGCGGCGCTGACCATCGCTCCGCGCGAGTCCTACTATAACGGCGGCGCCAAGGGTTACACCGACTGGCCGAACGGCAATTACTGATCACGACCGTCTCGTTGCCGTGTCGCCCCGAGACCAATCTCAAGAATGGAGTTCAATATGAATCATCTGCAAAACAAAGTGGTCGTCATCACCGGTGCCTCGTCCGGCATCGGGGCCGCCACGGCTCGGGCACTGGCGGCACAGGGAGCCCGCGTCGTCGCCGTTGCCCGGGACGAGGCCGAGCTCGATGCCTTGGTGGCCACCGTACGCCGGGACGGTGGCGAGATCATGGGGCGCGTTGCGGACGTTACCGTCCCCGAGCAGATGACGGCGATGGCGCAGTCGGCCAAGGACAGCTACGGTTCGATCGACATACTGGTCAACAACGCCGGACTGATGCTGTTCTCTAACTGGACCGATCTGGCGGTGGACGATTGGGACAAAATGATCAACGTCAACATCAAGGGTTATCTGAACGCGATTGCCGCCGTACTGCCTTACATGCGAGAGCAAAAGTCCGGGCACATTCTGAACATGGATTCCATCGCCGGCCACCATGTCACGCCCTCGGCTGGCGTGTATTGCGCCACCAAGTTCTTCGTTCAAGCGATCACCGAATCCCTGCGCAAGGAGCTGTCGGTACAACTCGGCATCCGGGCCGGCACCATCAGCCCCGGCGTGGTCAACACCGGCTGGGCCGACAAGGTCAGCGATCCGGAAGGCCGCAAGATTGCCCATGAACTCAACAAGATCGCCATCGCTCCCGAGGACGTCGCCCAGGCTGTCGTGTATGCGCTCAAGCAGCCCGCGACGGTCAACATCAACGACCTGATTATCACGCCGGCCCGGCAGGACTGGTGAGTCCGGCAGGGCCTTGCTCCATTTTTCCGAAGCACACGCCGAAGCACACGCCGAAGAAACGCGCGGCGCCCGATCCGAACGTCGGGGTAAGAATACAAACCTCAAGCACTTGATTTCCCAACCACAAACAGGAGCGACACCATGAGCAAACCTAGCTACGTCCAGGAATACCAGGCCATCGTCGACGTGCTGAACCAGTACAACGAAGGCGGCAAGCAGGCCAAGAGCAGTATCATGAAACCGGCCTTCAGCGAGCAGGCCACGATCTTCGGCGTCGATGCCGACGGCAAGCTCAGCGGCGGCGCGATCCAGGGGCTGTTCGATACCATCGACAGCGCCTTCCGTCCGTCGCCCGAAGCCCGGGGCGCGATCGTCAACATCGACATCGTCGGCACCGCCGCCAGCGCGCGCATCGATACCAACGACATCTCCGGTTTCTGTTTCACCGATTTCTTCAACCTGCTGAAGGTCGATGGCAACTGGACGGTGGTCAGCAAGATCTACCACACCCACGTGGCCCCTTGATTTGCGCCGGCAACCGTCCCGCATCGCCAGCGCCTCGCGCGCTCTATTCGAATAGGAGAAAGTAATGAGCAAAAATATCAAGGCAGTACCGACGAGCGACTACACCGCGGTGATCGCCGTTGCCCAGAAATACGTCGACGGCCTGCGCATCGGTAGCGTCGAGCACGTCGCCGAGGCGTTTCACCAGCATGCCGTGATGTACGGCTTCACCAACGGCGAACTGCTCGGCGGCCCTATCGCCAATCTCTACGACTTCGTGACACGGAACGGCAAGGCGCCGGAGATCAGCACGCGGCTAGATGTGCTCGCGATCACGCCGACCACCGCCGTGGTGCGGGTGGACATGGAAAAGGACGCCATCGGCGCCGACTATAACGACTACCTGACGTTAATTAAGATTGATGGCGACTGGAAGGTCATCGCCAAGGTCTATCACCAGTTTGAGGGATGAAGCGCGTGCTCGTCGCGCCGGCCCGGGGAGGCGCCCTGGTTGGCGAATTCATTCAACAACGCGGAAGTGTACGATGGGTGCGGGCGTAAAATTGCTTCTGCTTGGCGCCAGCGGCCTGGTGGGACGCCATACTTTGGATTTGGCGCTGGCCGACCTTCGGGTCGCTTCGGTGGTGGCGCCGGCACGGCGTGGGCTGCCGGCACACCCCAAGCTGTCCTCGCCCCGTGTGGACTTCGAGCAGCTTGACCCGGGCGCCCCGTGGTGGTGCGCCGACGCCGTCATCTGCACCTTGGGCACCACCATGCGGGCGGCCGGGTCGAGGGCGGCTTTCCGCCGCGTGGACCATGACTATCCGCTGGCCGTTGCGCGGCTGGCGCGCGCGCACGGCACACCGGCCTATGTACTGAACTCGGCCACCGGCGCCGATGCCGGTTCGCGCTTTTTCTACAACCGGGTTAAGGGAGAGCTGGAGCAGGATCTGGCCAAGGAAGCCTTCGCGTCCCTGACTTTCGTGCGGCCCGGCGTCATCGGTGGCGAGCGTGAGGAGTTCCGGCCGGCCGAACGCCTGCTCGTGTCGGGATTGGCGCTGGCGGGACCGCTGCTGCCCCGGCGCTGGCGGCTCAACCCGGCGGCACATATTGCCCGAGCATTGTTGGAGGCAGCGCTGAGCCCGCAAGCGGGGATACATATTGTGAGCGCCGAGCAGCTGATTTAAGGTAGGCGATCCTACATCCGCGGACCGGTAACAAAACACTTGATGCGTGCTCCCGTCCCGCTGCGACGAGCGAGCTGCGCGCACTGCCAATACACATACTCACATTCAATAAAGGAAACGAACATGCCGATGGTGGAATACAATGCCTTGATGCAAGGTAGCGCGGAGCGCGTTTGGAGCGTCCTGAAACAGTTTGGCGAAATCGGCCAATGGCATCCGGCCATATCGGCGAGCGTCATCGAGGACGGGCAGCCCGATGGCATGGTGGGCTGCATTCGCCGTCTGACGCTTCAGGATGGCGGGATCCTGCGCGAGCGCCTCATGGCGCTTGACGAGCGCAACATGCTGGTCTCCTACCGTTTCGAGGAGGCGCCGCTACCGCTGGATAACTACGTTGCCACGGTTAAACTTGTGCCGCTGACTGACCAGGACACGACGGTGGTGCAGTGGCTAGCCAGTTTTGACACACGCGATCCCGATCCGCATGGGCTGCATGCGCAAAGCATACGGGACCTCATTGTTTCTGGACATGAAAATTTGCAGCGGCACCTGGCCCTCGGCCATGCGCGCTGATCCGCTCACGCAAGCAGTACTGGTGGAATCACGATGAAGACATACATTGCGCCAGTGCCGCTGGACAAAGCCTACCGCCTGCTCAACCATGGGCCAACCGTCCTCGTGTCCGCGCGCTTCGGTGGCACGGACAACGTGATGGCCGCGGCTTGGGCCTGCGCGCTAGACTATGCGCCGCCCAAGCTTACCGTGGTGCTGGACAAGATCGCCAAGACCCGGGAACTGGTCGAGGGAAGCGGCCGCTTCGTGGTCCAAGTGCCCACCGTGGCGCAGCTTAAGCTCACCTATCAGGTCGGACACCGCAGCCTGTCGCGCGACCCCGGCAAGTTGGATCACAGTGGTGTCGAGTTGTTCGATATCGACGGCCACGACCTGCCGTTCGTGTCCGGATGTTCGGCATGGCTGGCCTGCCGCGTTTTGCACGAACCGCACAACGAGAAGACCTACGATCTGTTCATCGCCGAGATCGAAGCGGCTTGGTCGGACACGCGCGTGTTCATGGACGGGCATTGGAATTTTGAGACCGCCGATCCGGCTATGCGCAGCTTGCACTACATCGCCGGCGGTCGTTTCTATGCCATCGGCGAGGCGATGGATGTCGACCAGGGCATGCCGGACTAAAATCTGCTCGCTGAAACAATGGATTGCCGAGGCGGCGGCGGTGGCAGCCGCCACAGGCGCTCCCGAGGGAGCGCCTGGAACGTCAATGCGCCACCACTGACTTGCCCCGCCCCCGTGGGTCGGATACGGGGACCGGCGTGCCGTTGACGATCTGAATGGCCTGCACGTCGGTGTCGAACCAGTTTGTTTTCACGCTATAGCCTCGCGCGACCAGCTGGCTGGCAAGGTCGGCCGGAAGCGGCGAATAGGGCTCGCCTTCGATGACGGAGCCTTGCGGAAGCTGGTGATGGAAGCGGCGGTTCTTCACCGCCGACTCCAGGCCCATGTTGTAGTCGTAGACATTGGACAACACCTGGTAGACGGCTGTAAAGATGCGCGAGCCACCGGGCGTTCCGATCACCATCGCCGGTTTGCCATCCTTGAGCACGATGGTCGGTGACATCGACGACAGTGGCCGTTTGCCGGGCGCCACCGCGTTGGCCTCGCCGCCGACTACCCCAAGCGCATTGGCCTGCCCGGGAACGGTGGCAAAGTCGTCCATTTCATCATTCAGGACGAATCCGCCCCCTTTCACCACGACACCGCTGCCGTAGGGATTGTTCAAGGTGTAGGTGTTCGAGACGGCATTGCCCCATTTGTCAACAATCGAGAAGTGCGTCGTGTGGACCTTTGGCGCTCCGGGCTTGACATTGGCGGTCGGCGTGATCGCCGTCGGATTCACCTCGGCCGCGCGCCTTGCGATGTAGTCCGCGTCCAGCAGGCCTGCAACCGGGACGGGGGTGAAGGCCGGGTCGCCAAGGTACTCGGCGCGATCGGCAAACACGCGCTTCATGATCTCGGCGTTCAGGTGGATGTACTGGGCGCTGTTGACCTCGAGCTTGGCAAACAGGCTGCCCGCCAGCACCGACTTCATGCCAAGAAGCTGTGCCAGGGCAATGCCCCCCGAACTCGGCGGCGGCGCCGTCAACACTTTCATGCCTTTCCAGTCAAACGAGATCGGCTCACGCCAAACCGGCTTGTAGGCCGCAAGGTCATCCTTCGTCACAATACCCTTGCCGCCGTCCTGCGTCATCGCCGCCACCAGCATGTCAGCGGTCTTTCCGCGGTAGAACTCATCGGCGCCGTTTTGCGCGATGCGTTCGAGCGTTGCCGCAAGTTCGGCCTGCTTGAACAGTATGCCGCTGTTCATGCCGCCGAAGTGGGCGGTGAAATTCGTCGGATATGGCGTGCCGGCATAGGCCGATCCCATGGTGTTGAGCCATGAAATCGAGGTCTTGGCCGGATAGTAGCCATCTTTTGCCAGGACGATGGCGGGGGCGACGAGCTTTTGCCAGGGCAGCCGGCCAAATTTCTTGTGTGCCTCCCACAGCCCGCTGACCGTGCCTGGCACGGCCACGGCCTGGGCGCCGGCGACGCTGCTGTTCGGATCCTGGGCGCCGCTGGCAGTTTTATACTGCATGTACATGGTGGACGTGGCGGCGGCCGGGGCGGTCTCCCTATAGTCAAGGAAATAGGGCTTGCCGTCCATGTAGACATTCATGAAGCCGCCACCGCCAATATTACCCGCTTCGGGGTAGGTTACGGCCAGCGCGAAGGCGGTGGCGACTGCGGCGTCGACGGCATTGCCCCCTTCGCTCAAGACCTGCTTGGCGATCTCAGCGCTATAGTCGTCCCCAGTTGCCGCGGCTCCGGCTGAAAAAGTGTCGTTGTTTCCGCTTCCTCCGCATCCCGCCAATTGCAGCGTGATGGCGGCAACGCCCAGGCCCAGCAAGAGTCGCTGTATGCCCTCCCTGGGAATGCGCATCTGATTCGTTTTCGTTGACTCGGACATGTCGTTGTTCTCCTTGTTGTTGATGTCATTGGTGCCGTTGCGTTTGTTACGCACCCCATCCACGCGTCGCGGCCGGCTTGTCGCCCGCGCCGCGCCTGCTTGTTTCGGCGCATGGAAAATTATATTCATCTAATATTCAAATGGAAAATTATGGTTTTCTGGTCTTAGCATCAACAATATTTATGCATATCGTTGCCGCCTACCGGCTTGGACTATGAGGATATTGGCTGGGTGCCAATGACGGAAACGCGCCAGCACATCCTCGACGTGGCAAAGGCGCTGATGATCAACAAAGGCTATACCGCAGTCGGCCTGGCCGAAGTGGTGGCCGCTGCGGACGTGCGCAAGGGCTCGTTCTATTACTACTTCCGCTCGAAGGAAGAGTTCGGGCAGGCTTTGCTCGAGCAGTATTTCTCCGACTACCTGGCGACGGTGGATTCATTGCTGGCCGCGGAGGGCACCGCGGTGCAGCGCTTGCTTGCCTACTTCCGCTACTGGGCCGACACGCAGGGATCCGACTTGCCCGACGGAAAATGCCTGGTCGTCAAAATGGGCTCGGAGGTGTGCGATCTGTCCTTCCCATGCTGCATGTTCAGCTGCAGAATGTCGTTGTTGGCCTGGCGTGAGTATGAGTCGGAGCTGTTTGTGTATATGCCGGGCGCTTATTTTTGTTGCTGGTATGTTTGCTGGCACCATCGATCGCGGGTCGAAAAATACGTAATAAAATCAGATGCTTGGATCACTCGTTGGTAATCGAGTGGGAGTGATTTTCCCGAAGGAAACTTATTCCCTCCGATGTGAAATCGGATGAGTCGAGGCTAGGAGTCTGCGCGGCAGAAACTGATGCAATCGGAATGGGGACGAGGTAAACTTGTCGAATGACGACGAGCTACCTCCCCTACAATCAGCATCA
>NZ_JBJXIB010000118.1:0-18518 GCF_046115965.1 Janthinobacterium sp. CG_23.3
GGGTGCAGCCAACGAGGTGTTTTTCGGAGTGTGTGCAGGGCGAATGGGCGGCGGGGCACGGGGGGGTGCCTTCTGCTCACACCTGCGGGTCCCCCCCCCCCCCCCCCCCCCCCAAGGCGGCGCGCGACGCCGGCGTCGAACTGCTTAACGGCTACGGCGTGGCGCAGGCGCTGGGCGGCCGGGCGGTGCAGGGCGCGCGCCTGGCGCAACTCGACGCCGGCAGCAACAAGGTGGTCGGCCGCGGCGCCGAGGTCGATTGCGACCTGTTGCTGTCGTCGGGCGGCCTGTCGCCGAACGTGCATCTGTTCTGCCACAACGGCAGCCGGCCGCAGTGGAGCGAGGACAAGCTGGCCTTCGTCGCGCCGGTCGACGGCCGCCCGGGCGTGGCCTGCGTCGGCTCGGTGGTCGGCGAATTCGGCCTGCAAGACGCGCTGGCGCAGACCACCCGCATCGTCGTCGGGCTGTGCGCGGCGCTGGGCAAGCCAAGCGCGGCCAAGGCGCCGGAAACGGCCGGCGTCAATTCGGCCATGCCGGCGCAGGCGGCGCGGCGCATTTTCCGCGTCCCGGACGGCAAGGCCGAGGGCCACGGCGCCAAGGCTTTCGTCGACTTCCAAAACGACGTGGCGGCCTCCGACATCCATCTGGCGGTGCGCGAAAACTACCGCTCCATCGAGCTGGTCAAGCGCTACACCGGCCTGGGTTTCGGCACCGACCAGGGCAAGCTGTCGAACGTGAACGGCTTCGCCATCACCGCCGAGGCGCTCGGCAAGCCGGTTTCGGAAGTCGGCACCACCACCTACCGGCCCGCCTACACGCCGGTGGCGTTCGGCGTACTGGCCGGGGCGATGGTCGGCGACACCTTCGACCCGCAGCGCTATTCGGCGATCCACGCCGCGCACAAGGCGCGCGGCGCCAAGTTCGAAGTGGTCGGCCAGTGGCAGCGGCCCTGGTACTTCCCCAAGCCGGGCGAGGACCTGCACGCGGCGGTCGACCGCGAATGCGTCGCCACCCGCGGCGGCGTCGGCATGCTCGACGCCTCCACGCTGGGCAAGATAGACCTGCGCGGGCCGGACGCGCGCGAATTCCTGAACCGCGTCTACGCCAACGCCTGGAGCCAGCTCGGCGTCGGCAAGTGCCGCTACGGCTTGATGCTGGACGAGAACGGCATGGTGATGGACGACGGCGTCACCGCCTGCCTTGGCGAGAACCACTTCCTGATGACCACCACCACCGGCGGGGCGGCGCGCGTGATGTCCTGGCTGGAGCGCTGGCTGCAAACCGAATGGCCGGAGCTGAAGGTGTATTTGACATCGGTCACCGACCACTGGTCGACCTGCGCGCTGGTCGGGCCGAAAAGCCGCGCCGTGCTGCAGAAACTGTGCGGCGACATCGACCTGTCGGCCGCCGCCTTCAAATTCATGGACTGCCGCAGCGGCACCGTGGCGGGCATCCCGGCGCGGGTCTACCGCATCAGCTTTTCCGGCGAGCTGGCCTACGAGGTCAACGTCGACGCCGGCTACGGCCACTACATGTGGGAAGCGCTGATGCGCGCCGGCGCCGAGTTCGACATCACGCCGTACGGCACCGAAACCATGCACGTGCTGCGCGCCGAGAAGGGTTTCATCATCGTCGGCCAGGACACCGACGGTTCGGTCACGCCGATCGACCTGGGCATGGCCTGGGCGGTCAGCATGAAAAAGCCGTTCTCCTTCCTCGGCAAGCGCTCGCTGGCGCGCGCCGACACCGCCCGCGGCGACCGCAAGCAAATGGTCGGCCTGCTGACGGACGACCCGGCGCAGGTGCTGACCGAGGGCGCGCAACTGCTGGCCGGCCCGGACCAGACCCGCATGCTGGGCCATGTCACGTCGAGCTACCACAGCGCCTGCCTGGGCCATTCGGTGGCGCTGGCGGTGCTCGAAGGCGGCGCGCTGAAGGACGGCCAGGCCGTGTACGCCTGGGACGGCGGCCAGCTTATCAAGGCCAGAATCGCCTCGCCCGTGTTTGTCGATCCACAAGGAGACCGCCACAATGTTTAACGAATCCGCCCAATTCGCCGCCGCCGGCGGCACCGTGGTGCAGCCATATTTGCAGTCGCCGCTACACAGCTTCGGCCTGGCCGCCAAGGCCCGCCCGCAGGACGGTTCGCACGGCGTCTGGATGAACGAGCTGGCGCTGCTCGGCTATGTGGCGCTGCGCGGCGACGCCGCCGACCCGCTGTTTCGCGCCGGCGTGGCCGAAGCGCTGGGCGCGCCGCCGCCGCTGCTGCCCAGCAGCTTCGTGCAGACCGCCTTGGGCCTGCTGCTCTGGCAGTCGCCGGACGAGTGGCTGCTGGTGTGCGCGCGGCGCCTGTTGAACGACGCCATCGCCAAGCTGGAGAGCGCCACCGGCGGCCTGCACGCGCAAGTGGTCGACAATTCCGGCGGCCTGACCCAGGTCTACCTGAGCGGCGCCAACCATCTGGCGGTGCTGCACCACGTCGGCGTCTACGATTTCGAGCTGGTCACGCCGGGCCGCGCCGTCTCCACCATGTGCGGGCGCGCCAACATGCTGGTGTACCGGGTCGACGCCGACGGCGTCTTCGTGGTGTTCCGGCGCAGCTTCGCCGACTACGTCTGGCTGCTGCTGAACAAGGCGGCGCGGCCGTACGGCATCGGCGTCCAGCAACTGCCGGCGCGCGCGGCGCATCCGGTGCAGTCGCTGCTGGGCGGGCAATAGGCGTCGTTTTCACCGAACCAAGCAGAGGCAAGCGCCGGGGTCCGACCCCGGGGGGGGCGCCCCGGGTTTAAAACATATTCCACCAACAGGAGCAGCAATGTCGAATTTGCATGAAGACGCCATCGTCATCGATGGCCTGATTATCGCCAAGTGGGATCGCTCGATCTTCGAGGACATGCGCCGCGGCGGCCTGAGCGCCGCCAACTGCACCGTCTCGGTGTGGGAGGGCTTCGCCGACACCGTCAAGAACATCGCCGACATGAAAAAGCTGATCCGCGAGAACGAGGATCTGGTGACGCTGGTGCGCTGCGCCCAGGACGTGATCGACGCCAAGGCGGCCGGCAAGACCGGCATCATCCTCGGCTTCCAGAACGCCCACGCCTTCGAGGACAACCTCGGCTACATCGAAGCCTTCGCCGACATGGGCGTGCGCGTGGTGCAGCTGTGCTACAACACGCAAAACCTGGTCGGTACCGGCTGCTACGAGCGCGACGGCGGCCTGTCCGGCTTCGGCCGCGAAGTCATCGCCGAGATGAACCGGGTCGGCATCATGGTCGACCTGTCCCACGTCGGCGGCAACACCTCGGAAGAGGCGATCCTGGCTTCAAGCAAGCCGGTCTGCTATTCGCACTGCCTGCCGTCCGGCCTGAAGGAACACCAGCGCAACAAGAGCGACCAGCAGCTGCGCTTCATCGCCGAGCACGGCGGCTTCATCGGCGTGACCATGTTCCCGCCCTTCCTCAAGCGCGGCATCGAAGCCACCGTCGACGACTACGTCGAGGCGATCGACTACGTCATCAACCTGGTCGGCGAGGAGTGCGTCGGCGTCGGCACCGACTTCACCCAGGGCTACGACAAGGGCTTCTTCGATTGGATCACCCACGACAAGGGCCAATACCGCCAGTTGACCAAGTTCGGCACCATCCTCAACCCGCTCGGCATCCGCACCATCGGCGAATTCCCGAATTTGACGGCGGCGATGCAGAAAGCCGGCTGGAGCGAGTCACGCATCCGCAAGGTGATGGGCGCGAACTGGGTGCGCGTCTTCGGCGAAGTCTGGCGCGGCTGACGCATACACAAGCATTATTTGATTGCCTAACCTGGAGCTGAAGATGATCCGTCTATGTACATTGCTGCTGTCCCTTGCGCTGATCTGCGCCGGGAATGCCGGCGCCACCGACTTGAAGCACTGGCCGGCCGCCGCCAAGGTCCAGTTGGAGGCCTTGATCGCGACCCACGCCAACAGCGGCGCCTACGCCGTGTTCGACTGGGACCAGACCAGCGCGCGTTGGGATCTGGAAGAGTCGCTGCTGCCTTTTCTTGAAATGAAGGGCGTGCTGACGCGGGAAAAGCTCGATCCGTCGCTGAAGCTGGTGCCCTTCAAGGACAGCGAAGGCCAGCGCGAAAGCCTGAACAGCTATTACCAGCGGCTGTGCGAAATCGACGACATGGTGTGCTACCCCTGGGTGGCGCAGGTGTTTTCCGGCTTCACGCTGGCCGAGTTGAAGCAGTATGTCGACCAGCTGCTGGCCTACGACAAGCTGATCCCGGCGAGCTATTTCGAGGGCGGCGCCGTGAAGCAGGCGCAGATCCATCCGCAGCGCGTCTATCCGGGCCAGCAGGAGCTGTTCCACAAGCTGATGGAGAACGGCATCGAGGTGTATATCGTCTCGGCCGCGCACGAGGAGTTGGTGCGCATGGTGGCGTCCGATCCGAAGTACGGCTACGACGTCAAGCCGCAGAACGTCATCGGCGTGACCACCTTGCTGAAGAACCGCAAGAGCGGCGCGCTGACCACGGCGCGCAAGCAGATCGCCGAAGGCAGTTACAACCAGGCCGCCAACCTGGAACTGGAAGTGCAGCCCTATCTGTGGACGCCGGCCACCTGGATGGCGGGCAAGCACGCGGCCATCCTGACCTACATCGACGAATGGAAAAAACCCATCCTGGTGGCCGGCGACACGCCCAACAGCGACGGCTACATGCTGTTCCACGCCACCGACGTGGAGCGTGGCGGGGTGCGCCTGTGGGTCGACCGCAAGGCCGCGCACCTAGCGACGATCCAGGCCGCCGCGAAGCGCCACGCGGCCCGGCAGGCAGCGCTGGGCCAGCCGGTGACGGCGGAGCGGAACTGGATCGTGGTCAAGCCCGAAGAACTCGAATAACTGGAAGGGATCGATGATGAACAAGATAATGGCCAGCGTGCTGGCCGCCGGGTCGGTGGCCGCCGCCGCCGCGCAAGCGCAGTCCAGCGTTACCGTGTACGGCCGGCTCGACCTGGGCCTGCGCTACAGCAGCAACCAGAACAAAAACGGCGACGGCCGCACGGAAGTGATGTCGGGCGCCACCAGCCCGAGCCGCTGGGGCGTGCGCGGCATGGAGGAGCTGGGCGCAGGCATGAAGGCGCTGGTGGTGCTGGAAGGCGGCATCAACCCCGACACCGGCACCGCCGCGCAGAGCGGGCGGCTGTTCGGCCGCACCGCGTCGGTCGGGCTGGCGGGCGCCTTCGGCACGGTCACGGCGGGGCGCCAGGTCAGCCCCGTGTATGAAACCATGCCGCTGAACGAGCCCTTCGGCTGGGCCAATCTGTACGAGGACGGTTACATCTACGACAACTACACCAGCAAGCGTTGGGACAATTCGCTGAAGTACGCCGGCAGCTTCGGCGCCGTCAAGACCGCGCTGATGCTCGGCCTGGGCGAGCGCGCCGGCGACAACCGGGCCGGGCGCAACGCCGGCGCCAGCGTGTCGTATGCGGCCGGCGCGCTGGCCTTGAACGGCGCCTACCAGCAAACCCGCAACGCCAAGGCCGTGGCCGACCACAAGGCGCTGACCGTGGGCGGCAGCTACAGCGCCGAGCCGTTCAAGTTCTTCCTGAACTACCTGCGCCACAGCAGCGACCTGACGGCGCAGCGCAACGACGTCTGGGCCACCGGCCTGACCTACGCGCTGACGCCGCGGGTCGACCTGGTCGGCGCGCTGTACTACGACCGCCAGAAGGATGTCGCCGGCAACAAGAAGTCGGGCGCCGGCATGGTCAATTACAAGCTCTCGAAGCGCAGCAATGTGTACCTGCAGGCCGACTATCGCAAGACCGACGCCGGCTACGCCAGCAATGTGTTCGACGACCAGGGCTTTGCCCTGCCGGCCGGCATCCACAAGCGCGCCAGCGTCACCGTCGGGATGCGCCACCAGTTTTAACGCCCCCCGCGAGCCGATCAATGCAACGAGGAGATGTCCCATGAAGCCGCAACTGCCTATCGAAGTCAATGAAGAAACCGGAATCTGGAGCACCGACGGCCTGCCGATGCTGTACGTGCCGCGCCATTTTTTCGTCAACAACCACGCCGCCATCGAGGCCGCGCTGGGGCGCGAGCGTTACGCCCAACAGCTCTACGAGGCCGGCTACAAATCGGCCTATTTCTGGTGCGAGAAGGAAGCCGCGACCCACGGCCTGGCCGGGCTGGCGGTATACGAGCACTACCTGAACCGCCTGTCGCAGCGCGGCTGGGGCCTGTTCAAGTTCGAATCGGTCGACGCCGAGACCGGCCACGCCAGCATCAGCCTGCGGCATTCAGCCTTCGTGCTGGCGCAGCCGGAGGCGCGCGACAAGCTGTGCTACATGTTCGCCGGCTGGTTCTCTGGCGCCATGGACTGGGTTGCCGCCACCACCGGGCGCGACTACCGCACCGTCAGCAGTGAAACCCGCTGCGCCGCCGAAGGCCACGCGCACTGCGTCTTTACCGTAGCACCAAAATAAGCCGAGGTTCGCATGCGTTACCCGAATTTGTTTGCCCCGATCACGCTGAACAAGCTGACGATCCGCAACCGCATCATCAGCACGGCCCATGCCGAGGTGTACGCCGAAAACGGCCTGCCGGGCGAGCGCTACATCCGTTATTACGAGGAAAAGGCCAAGGGCGGCCTGGGCCTGGCGATTTGCGGCGGTTCCAGTTCGGTTTCGCAGGACAGCCCGCAGGGCTGGTGGAAGTCGGTCGACCTGAGCCACGACCGCGTCATCGAACCGCTGGCGCGGCTGGCCGCGACCATGCACAAGCACGGCGCCAAAATCATGATCCAGGCCACCCACATGGGGCGCCGCTCGAACTACCACGGCGAGCACTGGCCGCACCTGGTGACGCCGTCCGGCGTGCGCGAGCCTGTCCACCGCGGCAACGCCAAGGTGATCGAGCCGCACGAGATGGCGCGCATCGTGCGCGACTTCGCCGCCGCCGCGCGCCGCGTCAAGCAGGCCGGCATGGACGGCATCGAAATTTCGGCGGCGCACCAGCACTTGATCGACCAGTTCTGGAGCCCGCGCACCAACAAGCGCACCGACGCTTACGGCGGCAGCCTGGAAAACCGCATGCGCTTCGGCATGGAGGTGCTGGCGGCGGTACGCGCCGAGGTCGGCCCCGACTTCTGCGTCGGCATGCGCATGTGCGGCGACGAATTCCACGAGGACGGCCTGAGCCACGACATGCTCAAGGAGATCGCCCAGGAGCTGGAGAAGTCCGGCCTGATCGACTTCCTCAGCGTAATCGGCTCCGGCGCCGACACCCACAACACGCTGGTCAACTGCATGCCGCCGATGGCCTTGCCGCCCGAGCCCTTCGTGCATCTGGCGAACGGCATCAAGTCGGCGGTCAGCCTGCCGGTGATGCATGCGCAAAGCATCCGCGACCCGGTCCAGGCCGAGCGCATCCTGGCGGCCGGCATGTGCGACCTGGTCGGCATGACGCGCGCGCACATCGCCGACCCGCATCTGGTGATGAAAATCCGCGACGGCCGCGAAGACCAAATCAAGCAGTGCGTCGGCGCCAACTACTGCATCGACCGCCAGTACAACGGCCTGGACGTGTTGTGCGTGCAAAACGCCGCCACCAGCCGCGAGGAGCACATGCCGCACCTGGTCGAGAAAACCGCCGGCAGGGTGCGCAAGGTGGTCGTCGTCGGCGCCGGCCCGGCCGGCCTGGAGGCGGCGCGGGTGGCGCGCGAGCGCGGCCACGAGGTGGTGCTGTTCGAGAAAAACGCCGAGGTCGGCGGCCAGATCATGCTGGCCGCGAAGGCGCCGCAGCGCGAGCAGATGGCCGGCATCGTGCGTTGGTTCGACATGGAGACCAAGCGCCTCGGCGTCGACCGGCGCCTGGGCGTGGCGGCCGACGCGGCGGCGATCCTGGCGGAGCGGCCCGACATCGTCGTGCTGGCCACCGGCGGCAGCAGCCACACCGGGCAGGTGGCGCGGTGGGGCGCGGCCGAGGGTATCTCGGTGAGCAGCTGGGACATCCTGTCGGGCCGGGTCGCGCCGGGCAAGACCGTGCTGGTGTACGACGGCGTCAGCACCCAGGCCGGCGCCGGCGTGGCCGACTTCCTGGCCAGCCGGGGCAGCCTGGTGGAAATCGTCACGCCCGACGTCAAGGTGGCCGACGACGTCGGCGGCACCACCTTCCCGATTTTCTACCGCCGCATGTACGCCCAGGGCGTCGTGATGACGCCGAACTACTGGCTCGACAGCGTGCACCGCGAGGGCGACAAGTGCATCGCCGTGCTGCGCAACGAATACACCGAGGAGCTGGAGGAGCGTGAAGTCGACCAGGTCGTCATCGAGAACGGCATCGTGCCCAACGAGGGCCTGTACTGGGAGCTCAAGGAGCGCTCGGCCAACCTCGGCGAAACCGATATCGAGACGCTGTACGCGGCCAAGCCGCAGCCGTCGCTGGCGCAGGCGCTGAACCCCGGTCAGTTCCTGCTGTTCCGGGTCGGCGACTGCATCTCGATGCATAACATCCACGGCGCCATCTACGACGCGCTTCGCCTGTGCAAGGACTTTTAATATGTTGGCCTACGCTTTAACGGTATCGTTTTGGTGCGCCTGCCTGCTGTTGTTGCTGGGCCTGGCGCGGCGCGCGCGGCTGTGGCGCAACGGCCGCGCCGCGCCGCTTGTCTGGAGCGGCTTGCTGGCGGTGCCCAAGCGCTACCTGGTCGACCTGCACCACGTGGTCGCGCGCGAGCCCTTCGTCGCCAACAGCCACGCGGCGGTGGCCGGCGGCGCCGTGCTGTCGATCGCCGTCATCGGCGTCAATTACGGCCTGGCGCTGTATTCGCCGCTGTTGGACCGGGTGCTGCTGCTGGCCTCGGCCGTGATGTTGGGCGGTAGCGCGATGATGGTATGGCGCCGGCGCGCGCCGCCGGCCCGGCTCTCGCGCGGGCCGTGGATGCGGCTGCCGTTTTCGCTGGCGGCGTTCGCCGTCGGCGCCGCGCTGGCGGCCTGGCTGGCGCCGGGCGGCGGGCTGGCCCCGGCCGCCGTGGTCGTCGCGCTGCTGTTGTTCGGCACCGCCGAGCTGGCGCTGGGCATCGGCATGGGCGGACCGATGAAGCACGCCGTCGCCGGCCTGCTGCACCTGGCCTTCCACCCGCGCCCCGAGCGCTTCGCCGGCCAGCGTTCGACCGACCTGAAACCCGCGCGGCTGGAGCGGGGCGAGTTCGGCGCCGCCAAGCCGGCCGACTTCAGCTGGAACCGCCTGCTGTCGTTCGACTCCTGCGTCCAGTGCGGCAAATGCGAGGCGGCCTGTCCGGCGCTGGCGGCGGGGCAACCGCTGAACCCGAAAAAGCTGATCCAGGACATGGTGGCCGGCATGGCCGGGAAAAGCGACGCGCAGTACGCCGGCACGCCGTATCCCGGCAAGCCGGTCGGCCTGCACCGCGGCGCGCCGCACCTGGCCATCGTGCCCGGCCTGATCGACGCCGACACCATCTGGTCCTGCACCACCTGCCGCGCCTGCGTGCAGGAGTGCCCGATGCTGATCGAGCACGTCGACGCCGTCGTCGAGATCCGCCGCGACCTGGCCATGGTGCAGGGCGCGGTGCCGGGCAAGGGCGCGCAGGCGCTGGAGAATTTGCGCCAGACCGACACCGTCGGCGGCTTCGCCAAGGCGATGCGCTACCACTGGGCGATCGACCTGAACGTGCCGACGCTGGCGCCGGGCGGCGCGACCGAGTGGCTGCTGATCGCCGGCGAGGGCGCCTTCGACATGCGCTACCAGCGCGCGCTGCGGGCGCTGGTGAAGGTGCTGCAGCACGCCGGGGTGCAGTTCGCCGTGCTGGGCGCGGCCGAAATGGACAGCGGCGACCTGGCGCGCCGGCTCGGCGACGAGGCGGCCTTCCAGGATCTGGCGAAGGGTAATATCGCGCTGCTGGACGGCCTGCGCTTCAAGCACATCGTCACGCCCGACCCGCACGTGTTCCACTGCCTGAAGAACGAATACCCGGCTCTTGGCGGGCGCTACGACGTGCACCACCACAGCCAGTTGCTGGCGCAGTTGCTCGACGAAGGCCGCATCGCGCTGAAGGACGCCGCGCCGGCCGCGCCGCTGACCTACCACGACCCCTGCTACCTGGGCCGCTATAACGGCGAGGTCGAAGCGCCGCGCAAGGTCTTGCGCGCGCTCGGCATCGAAGTACTGGAGATGGAGCGTTCGAAGGAGCGCGGGCGGTGCTGCGGCGGCGGCGGCGGCGCGCCGTTCACCGACATTCCCGGCGCCACCCGCATTCCCGACATCCGCATCGCCGACGCCCGCGCCACCGGCGCCGCCACCGTGGCGGTGGCCTGCCCGAACTGCACCGCGATGCTGGAAGGCGTGGTCGGGCCGCGGCCGGAGGTGATGGAATTGGCCGAACTGCTGGTTTTACGACTGAGGGACTGATGGAACACCAATCAAGCATACCGAGGATTAATCCGCGCCGGCCTTATGTGATCGCCGCGTCCGGCCTGAAACGCATCGTACTGGGACAGGAAACCGGCTCGCGCGAGCTGCACCACGGCGGCCACGCGGCGGCGGCGAAACCGCTGCGCAGCGCGCGGCCGGCGACGGCGGCCATTCTGGTGCTGCTGCACAGCGAACGCGGCGGACTCGACGAACACGCGCGCCAGACCATCGCCGCCGCCACCTTGCTGGCCGACGCCGACACCGCCGTGGTGGTGGCGGTGCTGGGCGGCTGCGCCGAGCCGCTGGGCGCGTTGGGCGCCGACGTTGGCGTGCAACTGCCGCAGCTGGGCGGCGCCGGCTACCTGGTCGAAGCGCGGCTGGCGCAGGCGCTGGCGCTGGTCGAGCAGTACCGGCCGCGCCACATTTTGCTGCCCGAACGCGACGCCGACGCCGACCTGGGGCGGCGCCTGGCGGCGCGCAGCGGCGCCAGCATCGCCACCGACGTGGTCGAACTGACGCGCGAGACGGCGTGCCGCATCGTGCCCGGCGCCCGCTTTGCGCGCTGCGCGCTGCCGCGCATTATCCTGCTGGCGCGCCACGCCGCCGACGCCCGCCTGCCGTATGTGGGACGGGGCGAGGACGCGGCGGCGCCGGTGGCCGAGGCGGCGCTGGAGCGGGGCCTGCGCGATTTGGGGCTGGAGGGCAGCGACCCGGACCAGGTGGCGCTGGAGGAGGCCGACTTCATCCTCTCCGGCGGCAACGGCATGCGCGACATGGCCGGCTTCGCCGCCCTGGCGCAGGCGCTGGGGGCGGCCACCGGAGCCTCGCGCGTGGCGGTCGACGACGGCCGCTTCGCGCGCGCCCGGCAGATCGGCGCGACCGGCAAGACGGTGCAGGCCAGCGTCTACATGGCGCTGGGGATATCGGGCGCGGTGCAGCATCTGCAGGGCATCAAGGACTGCCGCCACGTCATCGCCGTCAACCTGGACCAGAGCGCGCCGATCGTCAAGCGCGCCAACCTGACGCTGGTGGAGGACAGCGGCGCGTTGATGCAGGCGCTGCTGCAACTGGTACGCGCCGCGCAAGCGGCCAAATCCGCCTAGAGCCGCTGCCGACGCCAGTCGGGTTACCCACACCGTGTAAGGGATGGCGGGCTAACCCGACCTACAGAATCGGTTTTGCGCGGTTGGCTTTAAACGTTTCCCCGGCAATGACACTTTTTATAGAGGCGAAGCATGAACGATAATCTAAAGATTGCGGTGCTGCTGGCGCCGGCGCGCCACCCGCTCAGCGCGCGCGCCCAGGCCGGCGCGTGCGACGCGGCGGCCTTCGAGCTGGCCTGCAGCCTGCAGCCGGCCGAACAGCTGACGCTGCTGTGCGCCAGCGTCGACGGCGCCATCGCGGCCGCCGACCTGCGCCCCTACGCCGCGCTGGGCGCGGCCAACATCGAACTGCTGGCCGTGGCCGGCGACGCCGCGCTGCTGCCGGCGCTGGCGGCGCGGTTGGACGGCTTCGACCTGGTCATCTGCGGCATGCGTTCGGAAGGGCAGGCCGCCTCCGGCCTGCTGGCCTACCGGCTGGCCGAGGCGCTGGAGCTGCCGCTGGCGAGCGACGTGCTGGAGGCGCGGCGCGTCGGCGGCGCGCTGCGCGTGCGCCAGTTCCTGCCCAAGGGCCTGCGCCGCCTGCTGGAACTGGACGGGCCGGCGCTGCTGGCGGTGCACGCGCGCGCGCCGCGTACGCGCCAGTACGCCTACGCGCGCGCCGCCGCAGGGCGTATCGCGCACCGCGCCGGCGCCGCCGGGAGCATACTCGGCGGCGGCGGCGGCGGCGGCGGCGTCGGCGTCGGCGCGGTGTGGAGCTACGAGGCGCTGACGCGCCGTCCGCGCCCGCTCAAGGCGGCGCTGGCGCAAAGCGGCCACACGCGCATGTTGGGCGCCATCGGCGGCGACGGCGCCGGCAAGGGCGGCGAAGTCGTGAAACAGGGGAATGCCGTCGAAAAAGCACAAGTATTGCTCGACTATTTACGCGACCATGGCTTGGTCAACTTTTGATTCCTAGAGCGGGAAAGCGCATACATGACTACCAAGACCACCGATATTCATACTTTGCTGGCACGTCGGAAAACAGCATATAGCCTTGAGCAGGCGTTTTACACCGACCCGGCGATTTTCGAGTTGGACATGGAACTGATCTTTGGCCGCCACTGGATCTACGTCGGTCCCGAGCCGAGCGTGCCGGAGCCGGGCGACTACGTCACGGTCGAGCTGGGACGCACCTCGGTGCTGGTGGTGCGCGACGACGACATGCGGTTGAACGCCTTCCACAACGTCTGCCGCCACCGCGGTTCGCGCCTGTGCCAGCAGCAGAAGGGCATGGTCGGCAATCTGGTTTGCCCCTACCACCAGTGGACCTACAACCTGCAGGGCGCGCTGATGTTCGCCGAGCACATGGGCGACAAGTTCGACGTCTCCCAGCACAAGCTCAAGCCGGTCCACCTGCGCAACGTCGGCGGCCTGCTGTTCATCTGCCTGGCCGAGGCGCCGCCGGCCGACATCGACGACATGGCGCGCCAGATGGAACCGTACCTGGCCCAGCACAACCTGGCCAACTGCAAGATCGCCAAGCAGATGGAGATCGTCGAGGACTGCAACTGGAAGCTGACGATGGAGAACAACCGGGAGTGCTACCACTGCCGCGCCAACCATCCCGAGCTGACCATGTCGCTGTACGAATACGGCTTCGGTTACGCGCCGGACCCGAAGCACAGCGACGGCCTGGAGCAGTACCAGGGCATTTTGAACCAGCGCCACGCCGAATGGGAGGCGCAGGGCCTGCCGTCGCGCGAAATCGACCATCTGGACGACTGCGTGACGGGTTTTCGCACCGAGCGCCTGCCGCTGGACCGCGCCGGCGAGTCGCAAACCATGAACGGCGCCGCCGCTTGCCGCAAGCTGTTGGGCGAATTCGGCCGGGCCGACCTGGGCGGGCTGTCGTTCTGGACCCAGCCGAACTCCTGGCACCATTTCATGAGCGACCATATCGTCACCTTCACGGTGCTGCCGATATCGGCCGAAAAAACCATGGTGCGCACCACCTGGCTGGTGCACAAGGACGCCGTCGAGGGCGTCGACTACGACCTCGACAACCTGGCCGCCGTGTGGATCGCCACCAACGCCCAGGACCAGGCGCTGGTGGAAGCGTCGCAGCGCGGGGTGCGCAGCGACGCCTACGAACCCGGCCCGTATTCGCCGTACACCGAGATGCTGGTCGAGAAGTTCTGCAACTGGTACGTCACGCGCCTGTCCGCGCTGGTGCCGCGGCCATGAACGCGCGCATGCCGGACCTGGCGTCGCTGGCGCAGCAGTGGGACGGCGCCAACGACGACACCCTGGTCTGCCGCCACGTGCGGCAGGAGACCGCCGACGTCAAGACCTTCCTGTTCGCCGCCCCGGCGGCGCGTACGATGCGCTACTGGCCGGGCCAGTACCTGACGCTGGAGCTGGACATCGACGGCGTGCGCGTCAACCGCTGCTACACGCTGTCGTCGACGCCGACCCGGCCCGACATGGTCTCGATCACGGTCAAACGGGTGCCGGGCGGGCTGGTGTCGAATTGGTTGCACGACAATTTGCAGGTTGGCGCCAGCGTGCGCGTGCTCGGCCCCGGCGGCGAGTTCTCCTGCTTCCTGCAAGCGCCGCCGGCGGCCGGCAAATACCTGTTCCTGTCGGCCGGCAGCGGCGTCACGCCGTTGATGTCGATGGCGCGCGCGCTGCACGACCTCAGCTTCGACGCCGACATCGCCTTCGTACACAGCGCGCGCACGCCGGCCGACATCATTTTCGCCCGCGAACTGGAGCTGCTGGCGCACAACCAGCGGCGTTTCCGCCTCGGCCTGGTGTGCGAGCGGCGCGGCGACGCGGCCGCCTGGGCCGGCTTCACCGGCTATCTGTCGCGCGCGGTGCTCGAACATATCGCCCCCGACCTGGCCCAGCGCGAAGTGTTTTGCTGCGGCCCGGCGCCCTACATGGCGGCGGTGCGCGCGCTATTGCAGGAGGCCGGCTTCGACATGGCCCATTACCACCAGGAGAGCTTCGCCTTCGAGACGCTGGAGGCCGACGGCGCAAGCCAGCCGGCGGCGCCGGTGGCGGCCGAAGCTGCGCCGGGCTTCACGGTGAAGTTCGAGCGGCTCGGCAGCGAAGTCGCCTGCGGCGGCGGCCAGACCATCCTGGAGGCGGCGCGCGCGGCCGGCATGCGCCTGCCGGTGTCGTGCACCAAGGGCATGTGCGGCACTTGCAAGACGCGCATGTTGTCCGGCCAGGTCGACATGCGGCACGCCGGCGGCATACGCCAGCGCGAAATCGACCAGGGTTGGATTTTGCCGTGCTGTAGCCGGCCGCTGTCGGACGTCACGCTGGAACGCTGATATGCGCAACCTGCCATGGACCATCAACGTCAGCGACCTGCACACCCGGCTGCGGGTCGGCATCTGGGAACACGAGCGCGAGTTCCAGCCGATTATCGTGAACCTGTCGCTGCGCGCGCTGGTGCCGGCGGCGCCGCAGGGCATCGAGGACTGCCTCGACTACCAGCCGATTTGCCACTGGATCAGCGACAAATGGCCGACCTGGCCGCACACGCCGTTGCTGGAGACGCGCATGCGCGAGTTGATGGAGTTCGTCTTCCACTACGACGCCCGCATCGAATGGGCCGACGTTAGCATCAGCAAGCCCAGCGCCATCGCCGGCAGCCGCGCGGTCGGCGTGCGCCTGGCGCTGTCGCGCGCCGACTTCGAGGCCGCGTTCGGGCCTGTCCACGGCACCGGCAGCGTATGTTCGTGCGCCGCCCAACTCCTTAAAACCAAGGGCAAAGAGCCGGGGTCGGACCTACAGGTCTGACCCCAGGGGTACGCCCTTGTTTTAAATCGATCCCCCGGCGTTTTCCAGCCGATCCATGTCGGAATCGTTAAAGTCGCGCCCACCCTGCATGATATTTTTAGTAACGGTCCGCCCCGATGCGGAGCGCCAAACAACTACAGGAGATTTACCATGGCAGAAAATCGCGGCGTGGTCTACGTCGATCACGGCAGGGTGGAAGTGCAGTCGATTCCGTTCCCGAAACTGGACAATCCGCTCGGTCGCAAGATCGAACACGGCGTCATTTTGCGGGTCGTCACGACCAACATCTGCGGCTCCGACCAGCACATGGTGCGCGGCCGCACCACCGCGCCGTCCGGCCTGGTGCTGGGCCACGAAATCACCGGCGAGGTGATCGAAGTCGGCAAGGACGTCGAAACGCTGAAGAAGGGCGACCTGGTGTCGGTGCCCTTCAACGTCGCCTGCGGCCGTTGCCGCACCTGCAAGGAGCAGCACACCGGCGTGTGCCTGAGCGTGAACCCGGCGCGCGCCGGCGGCGCCTACGGCTACGTCGACATGGGCGGCTGGATCGGCGGTCAGGCCGAATACGTGATGGTGCCGTACGCCGACTTCAACCTGCTGCGCTTCCCCGACAAGGACGCGGCGATGCTGAAAATCGAGGATCTGACGTGCCTGTCCGATATCCTGCCGACCGGTTACCACGGCGCCGTCACGGCCGGGGTCGGGCCGGGCGCCACCGTCTACATCGCCGGCGCCGGACCGGTCGGGTTGGCGGCGGCGGCCTCGGCGCGCCTGCTGGGCGCGGCCGTGGTGATCGTCGGCGACGTCAATCCGCTGCGCCTGGTACACGCGCGCGCGGTCGGCTTCGAAACCGTCGACCTGTCGCTGGACGCGACGCTGAGCGAGCAGATCGCCGCCATCCTGGGTGAGGCGGAAGTCGATTGCGCGATCGATTGCGTCGGCTTCGAGGCGCGCGGCCACGGCCACGCCGGCTCGCAGAGCGAGGCGCCGGCCACGGTGCTCAATTCGCTGATGGAGGTGACCCGCGCGGCCGGGCGCATCGGCATCCCCGGCCTGTACGTGACGGACGACCCGGGCGCCAGCGACCCGGCCGCCAAGCGCGGCAGCCTGTCGATCCGGCTCGGGCTGGGCTGGGCCAAGTCGCACAGCCTGCACACCGGCCAGACCCCGGTGATGAAGTACAACCGCCAGTTGATGCAGGCGATTCTGTGGGACCGCATCAAGATCGCCGACATCGTTGGCGTGCAGGTCATCACGCTCGACCAGGCGCCCGACAGCTACCAGCAGTTCGACGCCGGCGCGCCGAAGAAATTCGTCATCGATCCGCACAACACGCTGAAGCGCGCCGCATAGCATTCAAACCAAAGGCGTAACCCCGGGGGCGGACCCTCGGGGTCCGACCCCGGTCCTTGCCTTTGGTTGGCCGCGCTCCTAGTCCGTTCTACCTATGGGCGCGGCGGCCGGCGGCGGCTACACTTGAACTCCGGACTATGCCAGTCCAAGGAAACAAGTATGAAACCACTCAAGATTTCCCTCGCTCCCTTGGCGCATTACTGGTCGAAGGCGGACACGCTGCGCTTCTACGCCGAGGCGCGGCATTGGCCGGTCGATATCATCTACCTGGGCGAAGTGGTGTGTTCGCGGCGCCATTTGATGCAGTCGCAGGACTGGTTCGCGCTGGCGCAGGACTTGCGCGCGGCCGGCAAGCAGGTGGTGATGGCGACCTTGCTGCGCGTCGATAACGACGCCGACCGCCACGCCACCGAGGCGCTAGTCGAGCGCGCCGTGGCCGACGGTTTGCAACTGGAGGCCAACTGCTTCGGCGTGGTCCGCGCGATCCGCGCCATGCAAGGGCAGTCGTTCGTCGCCGGCCCTAGTCTGAACGCGCACCACGAAGGCATCCTGTCCTGGCTGGCCATGCTGGGCGCGAGCCGCTTCCAGCCGCCGCCCGGCCTGCCGCTGGATGTCTTGGGCGCGCTGCAGCAGCGCCGCCCGGCCGGCATGCAGACCGAAGTGAGCGTGTGGGGCCAGCTCGCGCTGGAGTTCAACGCCCATTGCTTCAGCGCGCGCGACGGCGCGCAGGGGCAGGGCGTCTGCGATTTCCGCTGCCAGGGCGAGCCGCGGCGCTTGCCGGCGCAAACGGGCAGGCGCGGCGCCGGCCTGCCGCTCGCCGGCGAGAACTGCGTCGACATGTTCGCGCACGTTCCGGCGCTGCGCTCGCTGGGCGTCGAGATCATCCGCGTCCAGCCGCAGGCGCAGGGGATGGCGGCGCTGCTGAAGGCTTTCGACGGCGCCCGCCAGCCACTGCGCTTTGGCGTCGAGAGTATCGCCTGGATGGGGCAATCGAGCCTGCACTGAACATCACGGGCCGCCGCCACGGCCGCGCGCGAAAACCTGCCACACCCATTTCGCCAACGCCGCGTAGAGCAGGCCGAGCAGGGCCGACGGCAGTTTGTAGCAGCTTAGCAGCTTAGGGGACAGACCACGATTTCCGAGGGAAGTTTCTCGGAAATCGTGGTCTGTCCCCGGTGTGGCGCGTGTTACCATGGAGACCGTTTTGGCTTCGGCGCGACGCCTCGGCGGCACCTCGTTTAACTCATCCCATCCAGGAGTATTTTTGGCAACGCTGAAAGACGTCGCGGCGCTCGCCGGTGTAGGCATGTCGACGGCATCGCGCGCCATTTCCGGTGCCGGACCGGTCTCGGCCAAAGCCGCCGCGCGCGTGCAGGCGGCCATCGAACAACTCAATTTCCGCCCGTCTTCGATCGGCCGCTCGCTGTCGGCGCAGTCGCTCGGCATGATCGGCGTGTTCGTGCCGTCGTTCTTCGGCGCCTATTACGGCAGCATCCTGAAGCAGACCGACACCGAACTGCGCGCGCTGCGCCGGCACGTGGTGGTGGCGACCGGTTGCGGCGACGAGTCGCCGCGCGAGCAGGCCATCGAGGCGGTCAAATTCCTCATCAGCCGCGACTGCGACGGCATCCTGGTGCTGGGCCACGACCTGCTCGACGAGGACTTGATCGCGCTGCAGCGCATGCAGCCGAAAATGGCGTTCCTGAACCGCCGCTGCGCGCAATTGCCGGACGCGTCGTTCTGCCCGGACCACCGCGGCGGCGGCGTGCTGGCCTGCCTGCACGGGGCCGGCGTGGCGGTGCCGGCGCAGGTGTCGGTGATTGGCTATGACGACGATTACTCGGCGGCG
>NZ_JBJXIB010000119.1:0-18422 GCF_046115965.1 Janthinobacterium sp. CG_23.3
GGGGGGGGGGGGGGGGGGGTAGGGGAGGGGGGGAGGGGGCAAACGTGGGTGGGAGCAACGAAAGGAAAAAAAAGAGGGAGCGGCACGGGAGGGAGGGGGGATGGGAAGGGGGGTGTGTTGGCGTGAGCCGTCGCCGGCGCGACATGGTCGTAGAAGCCGCCGTGCTCGTCGTAGCACAGCATCAGCAGCGTCTCGCCCCACGCCGGCCCGCGCGACAGCGCCTGGTACACCTGGGCCACCAGCGCCTGGCCGGCGCGCACGTCGCCCGGCGGGCTGTCGTCGTTTTCAAAGAAGTGCGGATCGATCCAGCTCACCGACGGCAAGGCGCCGGCCAGCGCGTCGCCGACGAAGCCGTAGCGGCGCCGGCTGCTGCCGAAGGGTTCGTAATTTTCCGAGGATCGATAATGCTCGTCCGTCAGCGCCAGCGTCCACGGTTTGCGCTCCGAGTAGAACTTCCAGCTGACACCGGCGCGGTCCAGGTGGCGCAGGAAGGACTTGTTGGCGTACAAAGGCACCCGCTTGTTGTCCTTGCTGCCGCTGGCCCGCCCGCTCATCGCGTACAGGCGGTTCGGCCAGGTGGCGCCGGGGACCGAACTGAACCATTTATCGCACACGCAGAACTGCCGGGCCAGGAAGTCATACGCGGGCAATTGCTTGCCGTTGTAATAGCCCATCACCAGCGCGAACTCCGGGTCGCCCGGGTGCGTCAGCGCGTAGTCGTCGACGAAACCGCCATTGCCGCCCGCCAGTTGGCGCGCCACCGCCGCGCCGTCGTGCGCCGGCACCTGCTCCCGGCCCAGCGCGGTGCGTTCGAGGTGGTGGACCGGGTAGTTGCGCCCCTGGTGGCTGTTGAAAAAGGACGCCTGCAAGCCGTCGATGTCCGCGCGCCCGCCTTCCAGGCTCAGATAGCCCAGCATGTGGTCGAAGGATCGGTTTTCCATCATCAGCACGACGATGTGCTTGATCTTGTCGAGTTTACCGACACCGTCGATCGACGGTTCGGACACTGCGGTTTCAATAGTCATTCTGCCCCCAAAATCGACGGTTAGCGCCGTGTCGATTCTGGTTGGACCGGAAAGCTGCTCCACTGTTCAGCCTACTGTGCGCCCTTTTGATGCGGAACAATCCCGGCGGGTCCGCAATGCCGCCATATAGTGATGCCGTAGGTCGGATTAGCAGCGCGTAGCTTTAAATTCGCGCTCCGGGGCGCCTTGGCACAGGCCGCGCAGCGCGTTAATAGGGGACGCGGTAGCGATAGCCTTTGAAACTGAATACCGCCGATTTTGGCTGCAATTTTTCCAGGATTAGGCCGGGCGCCACTTCCTCGCCCTCGTGACGCAAGGCCTTGTCGACCAGCAGCAGGCGGTCGGCCGGATTTTTCGAGTAGATGTAACCGCCCAGCGCCAGCGGCGGAATCTGCCGTTGTATCGGCTCCGGCAGGTCGCGCAGGCCGGCCAGGTTGTCGTCGGCCGGCGTGGCCGGCGGCGCGGACTGCGCCGCCGGCGCCGGCGCCGGCAATACCGGTTTGGCGGACGCGCTCGCGCTCGCCACGTGCGGCGCAGCCATTGGCCGGCGCGGCGGCGCCGGAGGTGGCGCGGGGGACGCCACGGCCACCGCGGCGGGCACGTGAACCGATGCCGCAACAGCAGCGACGCCGACCGGAGCGGGCGCCGCCGCGGCAGCGCCGGTCGCCATGCCGGAGGGTGGCGGCGCAACGGCCGGCGTAGGCGACGCAGGCGGCGCGGTCGCGACGGCAACGCCAGCCGGCGCGGCCGGCGGCGCCGCCGCGCGCCACATCAGCGCCGCCAACGTTAACGCCAGCGCGGTCATGCCGCCCAGGGCCAGCCACAGCGGCTTGGCCAGCGCGCGGCCGGCAACCCCGGGGGCGCCCGCCCGCAGCTGTGGCGCGTGGATTGTTGGCAACTCGCCCAGTTGGCGCTCGGCCTGCGATTTCTTCAACGCTTCTAAAATATACGACATTTTATTTCCCCGCCACGGCGTTGGCCACCGGCGCCGGACGCATCAGGCGCGGCTCCTGGGCGCCGCTAGCCTGGATCAGGCGAATGAAGGTTTTCGGACCGGCCACGCCGTCCGCCTTGAGTTTCTGATCGAGCTGGAAGCCGCGTAGCAAGCGCTGGAAGTTGGCGTCGAGCGCTTGGTTGGCGGGCGGCTGGTCCAGTGCATGCATCTGCGCCAGGCGTCGCGCCAGCCAATCGACGTCCGGGCCGCGGTCGCCAACGCCGACTTCGTCGCGCCAGGAACGCGGCGCGCGCCAGAAGGTGACAAAGGCGCCGTCGAAGCGGGCCGCCAATTGCTCCAGGCTGAGCTGATAGTCCTTGCCGTCGACAAGCAAGGTCGCGCCCGCCTCGCCCAGCCCGCTCAACACCGCGTAATAGCGCGCGCCGGCGCTGTCATGCAGACTCAGCACAGCGGGACGGTCGAGCAGACGCAACTCGTCCAGCCCGCCCTTGCTTTGATGGCAGCGCAAATTCAATTTGGCGGCGACTTGGCAGGGCTCGCCGGCCGGCAAGGCCGCGCCCCACAGCGCCGCCAGCTCGCGCAGCGCGGCGCGGTTGTCGGTCGGCGCCAACGCCGCCACCGGCGCCGGCGCGGCGGTGGCGCCGGCTAACGGCGCCGCCGGCACCGGCGCCTTGGCGGGCGCGGACACGGCGGCGCGCGCGAGCACCGCGGCCGGCCGCTGCGCTTCGCGCGGCAACAATTGCCAGGCTGTGGCGCCCGTCACCAGCGCGCCCGCCATCACGCCGGCCAGCAGGTAGGGCCAGCGCGGCGCGGCGCGGGCCGGAGCGCCGTCGGCTTCGGCGAACACCTCGGCGGCGGCCTTGCGCAGGATCTGCCGCGTTACCTGGTGCCGGTTCTCGACGTAGGCGCCGAGCAAGGCGCGGTCGCACAGCAGGTTGATGCGGCGCGGCACGCCCTTGCTCAGTTGATGAATCCGCCGCGCCAGGCTGCGCGGAAACGGCGCCGCCGCCATTGCGCCGGCCACCGCCAGCCGGTGGCCGATATAGCTGGCGGTTTCGTCCGCCGACAGCGAGCCGAGGTGGTAGCGCGCGATGACCCGCTGCGCCAGTTGCTCCAACTCCGGGCGGGCCAGCATGGCGCGCAACTCCGGCTGGCCGATCAGGATGATTTGCAGTAGTTTGCGCTCGTTGGTTTCCAGATTGGTCAGCAGGCGCAATTGCTCCAACACCTCGGCCGACAGGTTTTGCGCCTCGTCGATGATCAACACATTGTTCTTGCCCTGGGCGTGGTTGGCCAGCAGGTACAGATTGATCGCGTCGACATAGGATTTCACGCTGACCGCGCCGGCGCCGTGCGGCGCCAGCGCGATGCCGAACTCGTCGCAGATCGACAGCAGCAACTCCTCCACCGACAACTTGGGGTTGAAGATGTAGGCCAGCTTGCAGTCCGGCGGAATCTGCTCCATGAAGCAGCGGCACACCGTGGTCTTGCCGGCGCCGATTTCGCCCGTCAACAGGACGAAGCCGCCGCCGCCGCCCACGCCGTACAGCAGATGCGCCAGCGCCTCGCGGTGGCGTTCGCTCATGAACAGGTAGCGCGGATCGGGGGCGATCGAAAACGGGGATTGCTTCAGCTGGAAAAATTGCGTGTACATGGAAACCCTGAGGATGCGTTGGCGGCACCGGAAAGCAGCGGAAAGCTCACTTGCGCCCCGGCGGCAACGGCTTGTATTTGGCGCAAAAAACCTTCGACTTGGTGCGGAAATAAACGATTTTGCTGCCCGGGCTCGATTCGCGCACCGGGTAGGCGCCGGCGTCGCGCTTGGCGTAGCGCGGCCCGGCCGCCGCGACGATGGCCGCGTCGACCGTCTCCGGCGTGGCGTCGGCCACCACGCCGAGGAAAGTGAGGGCGCTGGTGTCGTCGCTGACGATCACGTCGGTGATGCTCGCGCCCCACAGGGTGGCGTCGGCCTTGAACCAGTACGCCCCGCCCTCGCGCTTGTAGGCCGGGCCGAACGCGCTCGACAGATAGGAGTAAAAATACTTGTTGTCGATCTCGTCGAGGCACAGCACGGCGTTGCCGACGACGCTGCCGAAGGTCGACGGCGCCGCCTGCGCGGCGGCGCCGCAGACGCACAGCGCCAGCGCCGCCAGCCGGCGCAACGGCGCCGCGGACGGCGGCGGCGGAGCAGGCCAATATGCCTTGGCGCGCCATGCGGCGTTGCACATCCTGACGCGCCAATCCATCATATCGATCCGCTCCCCCGAGAATGCGGCGCTACATCAATGCTTGCGCTCGTCCTTCTTGACCTTCTTCGCTTCCTTCTTCTCTTTCATGGTTTTCGCCGGTTCCTTCTTGTTTTCCTTTTTACTGTCCTGTGCTTTACTCATAATGCCTGACTCCATTTGGTGGTTGAACTACTGGTACGCCCGCGGCCAGCGCCGGCTCGGCATGCTGGCAAGCAGCGCCGCCTGGCGTCCATCGGCTGGCGGCAACGGCTGGCATGTCACTTCGGCCATTATGACATTACAGCGCGCAATCCACAGCAGATTTCCCGCCCACGCCCCGGACCGGCATGGCCGGCCGCGCGCTGGACGTTCCGCCGAGGCCGTCCGCGCCGGCCATCCACGGCGCGCGGCGCCAGCGACATACCCACAATACAACGACGGCGACATTATTTTTCCGCCCCCGGGGCGCCGCCGCTAGCGGCTCTGCCCGCTCACAGGGGCGCCGCCCGGGCGCGCCGCCTTGTCGATAGCTCAAGCTTTAAAAAGTTGCCATGATTATTATCAAAATCAAATTCCCATGGCAATTAAATTATGCTTAAATTAACGCCATTAAAGAGATAAGAAAACCGCCGGCCCAGGCGGCCACCGACCCCGTCAGCGGGAGCGCGGCGTCACGGCCGCGGCGGCGACATAGTTGGAGACAGGGACATTGGGCGTGCTCGGTATGCCGCAGCGAAACGAGGTTTACCAAGCCCGGCAATGGATGTTTTCCAGCTTGAAATAATGAGGACGATGCGATGAAATTCGCCATACCCGCAGCAACTGCGCTGTTTTTGCTAACGCTGGCCAACGCCTCGCAGGGCGCGGTCGTTTACCTCGATCTGCCGACGGACGCACTTTCCGTCCAGCCGGCGCACGCCGCCAACGGCGCGCAGCGCCAGCACCTGGCCTTGGCCGAGGCCGAGGCCGAGCTGCGCCACGGCGGCGCGCAACTGCCGCCAAGGCCGATGTCGACCGTGCCGGAACAAAGCGCCTACTCGATGCTGATGATCGGCCTGGGCTTGCTCGGCCTGCACATGCGCCGTCAACCGCAGGAAGAGAAATTCAGCGTCGAGGCGCCGCAATAGGCGCGCCGGCGCCGTTGGTGCGACGCTTCCCCGTCCTTGTCGGCGGCGTTTACGCCAGGCCCAGGCGAACCCGGGTCGACTCGATCAGCGCGGTATCGTAGGGATACAGGTTTTCAATGAAGAACAGCTCGGTTTCGGCCGGGTCTTCCAGGCACATCGTCAGCATGTGCGGGCCGTCGTCTTCGCGGCCGAGAAACTCCTTAGGCCAGCGGTTTTTACGGTGCGCGCGCAGTACTTCCATGCCCAATATTGCGAGGGGCGCGGCCACACCGGCCGCCAGCGCCTCGCGCTGCCAGTCGTCCCAATATGCGCTGTTTGCTGCCTTGTCGTTCATTTTGTACTTCCAACTGAGGTGTAAAGGGCGGACTGTACTCCGGATGGCCGCCGTTATCAAGCGCCGCCGCACAGCGCAGGCGCCCACCCCCGACGCGAATTGGCATTAAACAAGTCCAATTTCAATACCATTTTATTATCCAAATAAACCGAATAAAAACAACGGCTTACATTTTTTTAGGCGGCGTCGACGGGCAGACCTCTTTGCCACTATGCAATACCACTTAAATACCTGTTGACAAGCTGGTTTGACAACCATATAGTGCGCTCAGCTTGCCGCACCGCCGCCCCAACCTCGGCGCAGGCGGGCGCACTCCAACCAGTCAGCGGACTTGATAAAACATGATCGACTATTTAATCGGCGTAGATGGTGGCGGTAGCGGCACCCGGGTGCGCCTGGCGCAAGCCGACGGCAGCGTGCTGGCGCAGGGCCAGAACGGCCCGTCCGGCCTGGCCCACGGCATCGACCGGGCCTGGATCGCGGTCGGCAACGCGGTGCTCAACGCCTTCGCCGCGGCCGGCATCGCCCACCCGCCGCTGCGCCGCATCGCCATCGGCCTGGGCCTGGCGGGCGTGCACAACCCGCAGTGGGCCGCCCAGTTCCTCGACCAGAACCCCGGCTACGCCGCCATCGCGCTCGAATCGGACGCGCTGACCACGCTGCTGGGAGCGCACCAGGGCCAGCCCGGCGCCGTCGTGGCGATCGGCACCGGCAGCGTCGGCGAAGTGCTCTACCCCGACGGCGGCCGGCGCGAGGTCGGCGGCTGGGGTTTCCCCTCCGGCGACGAGGCCGGCGGCGCCTGGATCGGCATGCGCGCGGTCGGCCACGCCCAGCAGGTGGTCGACGGGCGCGCGCCGCACAGCCCGTTCAGCGACGCCGTCATCGACGCCTGCGGCGGCCACCGCGACGCCATCCAGGGCTGGCTGGCGTCGGCCAACCAAACCACCTACGCGCAACTGGCGCGCCTGGTGCTGGAGCACGCCGGCGCCAACCCGACCGCGCGCGCCATCCTGGCCGAGGCCGGCCAGCAGATCGCCCTGATCGCCGCCGCGCTCGACGCCAGCGCGGCGCTGCCGGTGGCGCTGTGCGGCGGCCTGGCCGAGCCGCTGCGCGCCTACCTGCCGCCGGAATTGCTGCGCCGCGTGGTGCCGCCCCACGGCGACTCGGCCGCCGGCGCGCTGCGCCTGATCCAGCAACACCTGCGCGAGCGCGGATCATGCTGAGCAAACTGAGCGCGTTTACGCCCGACCCCGACAGCGACACCCCTTTATATATGCAGCTGGCCAACACCCTGTCGGACGGCATCGCCGGCGGCGACTGGCGCGCCAACCAGGCCCTGCCCTCGGAGCGGGTGCTGTCGGAGCTGCTGCACATTTCCCGCGTCACCGCGCGCAAGGCCATCGACATGCTGTGCGAGCGCGGCATGCTGACCCGGAAACGCGGCTCCGGCACCTACATCACGCCCAAGCTGGAGCAGCCGCTGTCGCGCCTGACCAGTTTTTCGGAGGAGCTGCGCCAGCGCGGCTTCACCGCCGGCTCGCGCTGGCTGCAGCGCGACATCGGCGCGGCCGCGCCGCTGGAACTGCTGTCGCTGGGGCTGTCGCCGCACATGCCGGTGGCGCGCCTGAAGCGCCTGCGTACCGCCGACGACGTGGTGATGGCCATCGAGACCACCACCATCCCGGCGCTGTACATGCCCGACCCGGAGCGCGTCACCGACTCGCTGTACGGCTATCTCGAATCGATCGGCACGATCCCGATGCGCGCGCTGCAACACATCCGCGCCGTCAACGCCAGCCCGGAACAGGCCCGGCTGGCGGGACTCAAAGCGGGGGCGGCGATGCTGCACATTACCCGCGTCAGTTATCTCGACAACGGAGCGGCGGTGGAACTGACCCACTCGTATTGCCGCAGTGATTATTATGAATTCGTAGCGGAGTCGCGCAGATGAGCGGTGCAATCAAAGGCAATATCCTGACCCCGGCGGGCTGGGTCCACGGCGGCATCGAGTTCGACGAGCGCGTCAAGGTGGTCGACGGCGCCGCCGCCAACCCGGCCTTCAACGCCGACGACTACATCATCCCCGGCTTCATCGACCTGCACGTGCACGGCGGCGCCGGCAAGGACGTGATGGAGGGCGGCGGCGCCGTCTACGCCATCGCCGCGATGCACGCGCGCCACGGCACCACCAGCATGCTGGCCACCACCATGACGGCGCCGCCGGAGGACATCGACGTCGCCCTGAAGGCGATCGGCGAAGCGGCCGCCAGCCGCCGCCCCGGCACCGCGCGCGTGCTCGGCGCCCACCTGGAGGGGCCGTACATCAATTCCGGCAAGCTCGGCGCGCAGCCGAACTACGCCCGCGCCGCCACCCTCGAAGAGGTGCAGCGCCTGGCCGCGCTGGCGCCGCTGCGCCTGATCACGGTGGCGCCGGAAATCGCCGGCCACCTCGGCCTGGTGCGCCAGCTGTCCGACGCCGGCATGCGCGTGCAGATCGGCCACACGCTCGGCTCCTACGAGGACGGCGTGGCCGCGCTGGAGCACGGCGCGGCCGGCTTCACCCACCTGTTCAACGCCATGAGCGGCCTGCACCACCGCGAGCCGGGCATGGTCGGCGCGGCGCTGGCGCACGCCGAATACGCCGAGCTGATCCCCGACCTGCTGCACGTCCACCCGGGCGCCATCAAGGTGGCGCTGCGCGCCATCCCGCGGCTGTACTGCGTCACCGATTCGACCGCCGCCACCGGCATGCCGGACGGCGAATACATGCTGGGCCGGCACGCCGTGCACAAGTGCATGGGCGGGGTGCGCCTGCCCGACGGCACCCTGGCCGGCAGCACCCTGACGATGGACCAGGCGCTGCGCAACCTGGTCGGCCTGGGGCTGGACCTGGCCGACGCCTCCAAGCGCGTCTCGACCCACGCCGCCGATTACCTGGGCTTGCATGAACGCGGCCGCCTCGCCCACGGCTGTTACGCCGATCTGGTGGTACTCGATCGCGACCTCAAACTCAAAGCTGTCTATATCGAAGGAGAATTGTGTGACCTCAATGATGCTTAAAGAAGCCGTATCCGCCGCCGAGTGCGTCGCCCTGCAACTGGCCAGCGACACCGAACGCTACGCGGAACTGGGCCGCAAATTGAGGAGCACCTCCTTCAACACCGCGCTGACGGTGGCGCGCGGCAGCTCCGACCACGCCGCCAACTACTGCGCCTACCTGATCATGGCGCGCCTGGGCCGCGTGGTGGCCTCGCTGCCGATGTCGCTGGTGACGCTGTACAAGTCGCCTTTGGTGACGCGCGACACCCTGACCATCGCCATTTCGCAGTCGGGCCAGAGTCCCGACGTGGTCGAACCGATCCGCTACTTCCGCGACGGCGGCGCCACCACCATCGCGCTGGTCAACGAGATCGATTCGCCGCTGGCGCACGCCGCCGAGTGGGCCATGCCGCTGCACGCCGGACGCGAACAGAGCGTGGCCGCCACCAAGAGCTTCATCGCCAGCCTGGTGGCCGGCGCGCGCCTGGTGGCGCAATGGCAGAACGACCCCGAGCTGCTGGCCGGCCTGGAAGCGCTGCCCGAGTCGCTGCTGGCGGCCACCCGGTGCGACTGGTCGGCCGCCGTCGACGTGCTGGCGCCGGCCAAGAACATCATGGTGGTCGGGCGCGGCATCAGCTTCCCGATCGCGCTGGAGTCGGCGCTGAAGTTCAAGGAAACCTCGGCGCTGCAGGCGGAGGCCTTCAGCGGCGCCGAGATCAAACACGGCCCGATGGCGCTGATCGAGGACGGCTATCCGCTGCTGATCTTCGCCACCCGCGGCCCGACCCAGGCCGGCCTGCTGCAACTGGCGCGCGAAATGCGCGAGCGCGGCGCCCGCGTGCTGCTGGCCGCGCCGGCCGACGTCGCTGAACGCGACCTGACGCTGCCGACCGCGGCCACGCCGGACCTCGACCCTATCGTCGCGGTGCAAGCGTTCTACGTGATGGCGGCCAAGCTGGCCGCGGCGCGCGGCATGGACCCGGACCGTCCGCGCCACCTGAACAAGGTCACCAAGACCCATTAAGCATAGCGGCGCCACCCCGGGGCCAAACCTCGGGGTCCGGCCTTCTCGCCTTGGCGCCGGCCCTCGCCCTTGGTTTCAAGCGCCACAGCGCACACAAACGGGCGCCATCGTCCGGGATAGACATGATCATCAAGACACTGTTGGCGGCCCTGGCCGCGGCGAGCCTGATCGCGCCCTGCGCCATGGCGAGCGAGAAAATCGAATTCTGGACCTTCAGCATGAAGCCCAAATTCACGCCCTACTTCGAGGCCCTGGTGCGCCGGTACGAGGCCGGCAACCCCGATGTGAAAATCGAATGGGTCGACTTCCCGTGGGACGTGATCCAGACCAAGCTGGTGACGCGCATCGTCGCCGGCACGCCGCCGGCGCTGGTCAACCTGAACGTGCCCTGGGCCGACGAGTACGCCCGCGACGGCCTGCTCACGCCGGTCGACCTGCTGCTGCGCGAGAGCCGCGCCAACTACCTTCCCGGCGCCCTGGCGGACCTGACCTTCCAGGGCAAGACCTATGGTTTCCCGATGTACAGCAACGTCGCCGTGATCGCCTACAACGGCGCCATCTTCAAGGCCGCCGGCCTGGAACGCGGCCCGGCCAGCCTGGACGAGCAATTGGCGTTCGCCCGGCAGATCGCCGCGCGCACCGGCAAGGCCGGCATCGCGCCGGCGCTGGCCAAGATCGACGGCCTGTTCATGCAACAGGGCCTGGCGCTGATCGCCGACGGCAAGGCGGTCTTCAATTCGCCGCGCCACGTCGCGCTGGTGCAAAAGCTGGCCGACACCTACAAGGCCGGCGGGCTGCTGAAGGAAGGCCTGTTCGCCGAGGATAATTTCCCGGCCGTCATCGACGCCTACAAGGGCGGCCGCCTGGGCATGCTGCTGGCGCCGCCGACGGCGCTCAAACGCATCCAGGCCGACGCCGCCGACATCTACGCGCTCACCGAGGTGGCGCCGGCGCCGCTGGGACCGACCGGCATCGCCGACGGCGGCTGGCTGATCCATTTCGCCATCCCGCGCGGCGTGCCGGTGCGGCTGCTGCCGGCGGTCGGCAAATTCGCCCGCTTCCTCAGCAACGACGACAACCAGCTGGCCTTCGCCAAGCAGGCCAGCGTGTTCCCGACCTCGGCCAAGGCGGCAGCCGACCCGTTTTTCCTGGCCGTGCCCAAGCACGCCGGCGCGGCCGAGAAGGCGCTGGCCGCCGGCGCCGCCTCGATGGCCCATGCGCGCACGCTGTACGTGGCCGGCATCCCCGACTACGACGAGCTGCGCCGCGCGCTGGTCAAAGCGGTCGAGGCCGGCGTCACCGGCAAACAAAACGTCCAGCAGGCGCTCGACCGGGCCGCGCTGGTCTGGGACCGCAAGCTCGCCGTCGCCACCCAGCGCGCCCTGTAACATGGCCAGCACCCACCGCCACACCACTCAAGCCTGGTTGTTCCTGGCGCCGGCGCTGCTGCTGCTGGCGCTGTTTTCGTTCTGGCCGGTCGGCTTCGGCTCCTACCTGGCCTTCACCGACTACAGCCTGGTGCGGCCGACCTCCTGGGTCGGCCTGGCCAACTTCCGCTACATCTTCGACAACGAGATGTTCGTCACCGGCCTGCTCAACTCGCTGCTATTCCTGCTGGTGGTGCCGTTCACCCAGGTCGGCGCGCTGGCCCTGGCGGTGCTGGTCAACCAGCGCCTGCCCGGCATCGCCCTGTTCCGCGCCGCCTTCTACGTGCCGGTGGTGACCACCGTCTCGGTGGTCGGCATCATGTGGGGCTTCATGTTCCACGAACAGGGCGCGCTGAACTACGCGCTGCAAACGCTGCGCCTGGTCAACGCGCCGGTCGGCTGGCTCTCGGACGACGCGCTGGCGCTGTTCGCGGTGATGTTCGTGACGCTGTGGCGCGGCCTGGGCTGGTACATGGTGATGTACCTGGCGGCGCTGCAGGCGATCCCCTCGGACATGCGGGAGGCGGCCGTGCTGGACGGCGCCAACCGCTGGCAGATGTTTTGGAAAATCACCGTGCCGGTGCTGCGCCCGACCATCGCGCTGTGCTCGATCCTGTCGGTGCTGGCCGCGCTCAAGGCCTACCAGGAAGTCGACGTGCTGACCCAGGGCGGGCCGATGAACTCGACCTTCACGGCGCTGTACTACGCCTACGACCAGGGCTTGAAGCACTTGAAGCTGCCGCGCGCGCTGGCCGCCAGCATGGTGGTGTCGCTGTGTTGCGTCGGCATCGCCCTGCTCTGCCTGCGCTACCTGAAACCGGGGCGGCGATGAGGCGGCGCCGATTCCACCCGGCCGGCGCGGCCGCGCTGCTGGCGCGCTACCTGCTGCTGTGCGCGCTGGCGCTGCTGTGCGTGTTCCCGTTCTGGTGGACGCTGGTGACGGCGCTCTCGACCGAGGGCAACATCTTCGCCTTCCCGCCGACCTTCTGGCCGCGGGCGCCGTCGCTGGCCAACTTCGCCGAGGTGTTCCGCGCCATCCCGATGCTGGCCTTCTACAAGAACTCGCTCTTGATCGCCGCCTGCACGGTGTTCTGGAAGCTGCTGCTGTGCTCGATGGCGGCCTACCCGCTGGCGCGCCTGCGCTTCCGCGGCCGCAAGCTGGTGTTCGGCCTGATCCTGGCCACGCTGGTGCTGCCGTCGGAGGTCAACTTCCTGGTCAACTTCATCACCGTCACCCAACTGAGCCTGGTCGACACCTACACCGGCGTGCTGCTGCCGAACCTGGTCACGGCGGTCGCCATCCTGCTGCTCAAGCAAGCCTTCGAGGAGGTGCCGCAAGACCTGGTCGACGCCGCCCGCGTCGACGGCGCCTCCGAGTGGACCATCTTCAGCAAGATCATGCTGCCCTTGATCGCGCCGTGGCTGGCCACGGTCGGCGTGCTCACCGCCGTCGAGTCCTGGAACGAATACATCTGGCCCTCGATCGTCATGAGCAAACCCGACGAGTTTCCGCTGTCGGTGGGCGTGCTGTACCTGCGCGGCACCTTCGGCAGCAGCACCCGCGTGGTCGCGGCCGGCACCATTTTGACCATCTTGCCGACCCTGGCGGCCTTCCTATTTACCCAACGATTCTTCATGCGCGGCATGGACGGAGCAGTGAAATGACACAAGCACACGACAACCACACCTTCCGCCGCCTGGCCGGCCAACTGATCATGATCCGCTTTCCCGGCACCGAGCTGGACGCCGCCACCGCCGAGTTCCTGCGCGCCAACGCCATCCGCGCGGTCTGCCTGTTCCGCGCCAACATGGTCGATTCCACCCAGCTGGCGCGCCTGACCGCCGACCTGCGCGCGGCGATGGGGCCGCAGTCGCTGATCGCCATCGACCAGGAAGGCGGCGCCGTGGTGCGCTCGACCTGGGTGCCGGCGCCGCCGGCGGCGATGGCGCTGGGCGCCGCCGACGACGCCGAGCTGGCGCGCGCGGTCGGCGCGGCGGTGGCGCGGGCGGCGCGCTCGCTCGGCTTCAACTGGAACTTCGCGCCGGTGCTGGACCTCAACAACAACCCCGACAACCCGGTCATCGCCGAGCGCTCCTTCGGCGCCGACCCGCGCCGCGCCACCGAGCTGGCGATGGCCTGGATGGCCGGCAGCCACAGCGAGGGCGTGGCCTGCTGCGTCAAGCACTTCCCCGGCCACGGCGACACCCACGTCGACTCGCACCGCGACCTGCCGCGCGTCGACAAGCCCTTGGAAGAACTGGAACGGTTCGAGTTCGCGCCGTTCCGCGCCGCCGCGCCGCTGGCGCCGGCCATGATGACGGCGCACATCGTCTACCCGGCGCTGGACGCCGACAACCCGGCGACGATGTCGCGGCGCATCCTGCACCAGCTGCTGCGCGAAGAGTGGCGCTACGACGGCGTCATCATCACCGACGGCATGGACATGCACGCCATCGCCGGGCGCTACGGCGTCGGCAACGCCGCCGTGCGCGCCCTGGGCGCCGGCGCCGACATGGTGATGGCGCTGGGCACCGCCGCGACCCAGGAGGAGACGCTGGCGGCGATCGCCGCGGCGATCGCCTCCGGCGAACTCGACATGGAACAGGTGCGAAGCCGCCTGGCGCGCCTGGCGGCGCTGGCGAAGGCCTACCCGTGCCAGGCCCGCGACTACCCCGAGGACGCGGCCGACCGCGCGCTGATGGCCGCCGCCTGGCGCCGCGGCCTGAGCGCGCGCGGCGCGCCGCGGCGCCCGCCGGCCGGCGCCAGGCTGCGCCTGGTGGTGCGCCAGGACGTCGTCAGCGACGGCGTCTCCGAGGCCGGCGTGCCGGCGGCGGCGCTGGCGGCCTCGCTGGGCCAGTTGTACGACGTCGACATGGTCACCTTCGCCGACGCCGAACGCTTCGACTGGGCCGCGCTGCCCGCCGACGGCCGCTTCGTGGTGCTGGCCTCGACCTCGCGCCTGCGCTACGGTCCGCGGGCGCGCGCCAGCTGGCGCCCGGACCTGCACCTGGCGCTGTGGAACCCCTACCAGGCGCTCGACATCGACGCGCCGGCCCTGCTGACCTACGGCTTCGCGGCGCCGGCGCTGGCCGCCGTCAACGCCTGGCTGGGCGGCGAACTGGACGCCGCGGGCCGCTGCCCGGTGCCGGGTTTCGAATAAGGGAGCGCTTGGCGCACCCGCACGATAAAAACAGGAGACTCGCATGATCGATACAGACAAAACAACCCGCAATCCGGCCACCTGGATTCCCACCCTGTACTTCGCCCAGGGCCTGCCGTTCTACGCGGTGGCGCTGGTGGCCGGCCTGATGTTCAAGAGCATGGGCGTGTCGAACGCCGACATCGCCTACTGGACCGGGCTGATCGGCTTCGCCTGGGTCTTCAAGCCGCTCTGGAGCCCGTTCCTGGAGCTGGCGCCGAGCAAGAAAATCATCGTCGTCGGCTTCCAGCTGGTCGGCGGCCTGAGCCTGGGCCTGGTCGCGCTGGCGCTGCAGACGCCGGCCTGGTTCGCCGTTTGCATCGGCGTGCTCGCGCTGGCGGCGATCGCCTCGGCCACCCACGACATCGCCTGCGACGGCCTGTACATCGCCAGCCTGTCGGACAAGCAGCAGGCCGCCTACGCCGGCTGGACCGGCGCCTTCTTCAACGCCGGCAAGTTCATCTCGCTGGGCGGCCTGGTGATCCTGGCCGGCCATTTCGAGAAAACCCTCGGCGTCGCGCCGGCCTGGACCATCATCTTCCTGATCCTCGGCGCGATGCTGCTGCTGCTGGCCTTCTACCATTCGTGGGCGCTGCCGCTGGCGCCGAACCCGGCGCTGGCCAGGCAGGACGTCGGCGCCATCGCCGCCACGCTGTGGGACGTGCTGGTGGAGTTCTTCAAGAAGCCCGGCATCTGGCTGGCGATCGTCTTCATCATCCTGTTCCGCGCCGGCGAGGCGCAGGTGCAGACCATTGGACCGCTGTTCCTGCGCGAGGCGCGCGCGCTCGGCGGGCTGGGCCTGTCGACCACCGAAGTGGGCGCCGTCTACGGCACCGCCGGCACGGTCGCCTTCGTGCTGGGCAGCATAGGCGGCGGCTACTTCACGTCCTGGCTCGGCCTGAAGCGGGCGATGCCCTTCCTGATCCTGGCGATGAACCTGCCGAACCTGGTGTTCTACTACCTGAGCCATGCGCTGCCGAGCGACATCACGCTGATCGCCGGCGCCCTCAGCGTCGAGATGTTCGGCTACGGCTTCGGCTTCGTCGGGCTGATCCTGTTCATGATGCAGGTGGTCGCCGTCGGCAAATACCAGACCGCCCACTACGCCTTCGCCACCGGCGTGATGCAGCTCGGCTTCGTGCTGTTCAAGATGGTCAGCGGCGCCGTCCAGACCGCGCTGGGCTACCAGCACTTCTTCCTGTGGGTGCTGCTGGCGGCGTTGCCGGTGCTGCTGCTGTCGCGCTTCATGCCGATCCGCGCGCGCCAGGACGGCGCCGACGCCGGCGCCGGCCACGCCGCCACCGCGTAACGGGCAGCGTCCATGGCCCAAATTTCCCTGAAAAACATCGTCAAGCGCTACGACGAGCGGCACACCGTCATCCACGGCGTCGACCTCGACATCGCCGACGGCGAATTCGTCGTCTTCGTCGGCCCGTCCGGCTGCGGCAAGTCGACCCTGCTGCGCATGATCGCCGGGCTGGAGGACATCAGCGGCGGCGAGCTGCACATCGGCGGGCGCCTGGCCAACGACGTCGCGCCGGCGCGGCGCGGCCTGGCGATGGTGTTCCAGTCGTACGCGCTGTACCCGCACATGACGGTGTTCGAGAACATGGCGTTCGCCCTCAAGCTGGCCGGCCACAAGGCGGCCGAGGTGAAGGCGGCGGTCGGGCGCGCCGCCGCCATCCTGCAGATCGAGCCGCTGCTGGGGCGCAAGCCGAAGGACCTGTCCGGCGGCCAGCGCCAGCGCGTGGCGATCGGCCGCGCCATCGTGCGCAAGCCGCAGGTGTTCCTGTTCGACGAGCCGTTGTCGAACCTGGACGCCAGCCTGCGGGTGCAGATGCGCGTCGAGATCAGCCGCCTGCACCGCGAGCTGCGCACCACCATGGTCTACGTCACCCACGACCAGGTCGAGGCGATGACGCTGGGCCAGCGCATCGTCGTCTTCAACGGCGGGCGCATCGAGCAGGTCGGCACGCCGCATGAACTGTACAACCACCCCGGCAACCTGTTCGTGGCCGGCTTCCTGGGCGCGCCGAAGATGAACTTGGTCGCCTGCCGGGTGTTGGCCGCCGACGCCGCCGGCGTGCGCGTGCGCCTGCCGGACGGCGCCGCCGTCGCGGTGGCGGCCGACGGCGCCGGCCTGGCCGCCGGCACGCCGCTGACGCTGGGCGTGCGCGCCGAGCACATCGCGTCGCGCGCGCCCGGCGCGGCCGGCGCCAACGTCGTCGCCGCCGGCGTCGGCCACGTCGAATACCTGGGCGACCAGTCGCTGGTGTACGCGGCGCTGGACGGCGCCCCCGGGCTGCTGGCGTTCAGGCAGCCGGCCGACGCCGCGCCGCCGCTGCCGGGCCAGCGCGTCGCCCTGCACCTGCCGCCGCGGCGCTGCCTGCTGTTCGACGACGCCGGCCTGGCGCTGCCGCGCGGCGCCGACGCCGGCGGCGACGCCGCGCTGTTGAGCGATCGCGCCGCGCAGTTTATGTGACAATACGCGTCTTGCCGGCCAGGACGGCGCTGGCCCCGCCTGTTCACCGGCGGGCGTGGCAGAATACCGTTCTTCGCGATTTTCGATTATTCTCTCCAACCCATTGCGACGCGGCCGCGCGCTTTACCCGCCAGCCCGTCACTTCGTCATTGATTGAAGGATTTACCATGTCCCAATTCCGTCTCGCCCGTCTTACTCTGCTGCTGGCCGCCATCGGCCTGAACCTCGCCCCGGTGCTGGCCGGCGCGTCGCTGGCCCAGGCGGCCGACGCCCCTGCGGCGGCGGCGCCGAAAGCCGACTCGGTGCGCCAGGAAATGTTCAAGCTGATCAATCCGACCGAGATGTCGGCCCTGATGGAGGCGAAGAACTACGCCGAGGTGCAAAGCCGCATCGACCGCGCCGAGGCGCTGGCCGACAAGAGCGCCTACGAGACGTTCGTGCTGAACCGCCTGCGCGTCGCGCTGGCCTCGTCCACCAACAACAACGCCATGGCCATCACCGCGCTCGAAGCGGTGATTGAATCGGGTCGCCTGGACAAGGCCGAGAAGGGCGCCTTCATCCAGGCGCTGGCCAACTACCACTACAACGCCAAGGACTACCCGAAGGCGATCACCTGGTACAAGCGGCATCAAACCGAGACCGGCGACCTGGCCACGGTGCGCCCTTACATCATCCGCGCCTACTACTTCGGCAACGAGCTGGAGCGGGCCAAGCAGGAATTGCTGGCCGACTTGAAGGCCAACCAGCAAGCCGGCACGACGCCGCCGCTGGACGCCCTGCAATTGCTGGCCAACACCGGCGCCAAGACCAAGGACAAGGCCACCTACCTGGTCGCGCTGGAACAGTTGGTCAAGTACTACCCGAGCGACGACTACTGGACCGACTTGCTCAGCCGCACCCAGGGTAAGGACGGTTACTCGGCGCGCTTCCAGCTCGACGTGTTGCGCCTCGAATTCGCCGCGGTGAAGGCGATGGCGCCGGATGAATACACCGAAATGGCCGAACTGGCGTTGCAGGCGGCCTTCCCGGCCGAGGCGAAAAAGGTCCTGGACGCCGGCTTCGCCGCCGGCTTGCTGGGCACCGGCCCGAACGGCGCCAAGCACAAGAAGCTGCGCGACCAGGCCGCCAAGGGCACGGCCGACGACCAGAAGAATATCGGCGCCGGCGAAGCGGCCGCCGCCAAGGCCAAGGACGGCACCGGCTTCGTCAACCTGGGTTACGCGTATGTCACGATGGACCAGTTCGACAAGGGTATCGAGCTGATCCAAAAAGGCATCGCCAAAGGCGGCCTGAAGCGTCCCGAAGACGCCAAGCTGCGCCTGGGCTACTCGTACGCGATGGCCGGCCGCAAGGACGACGCCGTCAAAACACTGGCGACGGTGCAAGGCAACGACGGCCTGGGCGACCTGGCGCGCTTCTGGACGTTGTGGCTGAACCGCCCGGCCGCAACCACCGCCGCGAAGTAAAGACGTCACGCCACGCCGCGGGGGGGGGGGGGGGGGGGGGGGGGGGGGGGGGGGGAGGGGGGGGAGGGGGGGGGGGGGGCGGGGGGGGGGGGAGGGGGAGGGGAGAGGGGGGGGT
>NZ_JBJXIB010000120.1:0-18414 GCF_046115965.1 Janthinobacterium sp. CG_23.3
AGAATAGGAGGTGCTGGGTGTCCGTTGTTCCTGCTCGAGGGGTGGGGTTGTCGCTCCCCCCCCCCCCCCCCCCCCCCCCCCCCCCCCCCCGGACCGGGACCTTACGGGGCCGGTTTAACCACCGTGTTTTGCTGCAGCGTGGTGGCCGTTTGCGACAGCGTACGGCCGTTGAGCGAGGCGCCGGTCAGCATCGCGATATTGGTCTGGGCCAGGATGTTACCCTCGAAATGCGAGTTGGTGTCCAGGGTGACCGCGCCGGTAACTTGCCAGAAAATATTCTTGGCCTGCGCGCCGCCGCTCAAAACGACGCGCATGTTCGGGCTGATGTTCAGCTTGCCGTTGATCTGGAAAATCCACACGTCGTTCGGACCGCCGACCAGGGTCAGATTGGTCGGGATCGTAACGTTGCTGCCCCAGGTATAGGTGCCGGCCACCAGCGTTTGGTTGGCCACCGTGCCGGCGCCCAGGTTGAGGAAGGGACCGACACCGGCGGGCCGTCCGGCGGCGTCGGTATACGCCGTTTCCAGGTCGCTGACGGCGGCGGTCAACAGCACCGGGTCGGCCACGGCGCAGGCCGGGCCGGCGGCGTCGACCGCGTAAATGATGCCGTTCACTTCGGTGCAGGTAATGCCGATGAAGGCGCCGCTGATCGGGCTGGTGCCGACGTTGCCGGTAACACTAGACGTCGGCACGTTGGTGACGCCCGTTTTGCTCAAAATCGCGAAATTGCCGGCGCCGCCGAGGATCACGGCGGCCGGACCCAGCGCCGCTGTGACGGTCAGTGTTTGCGCGTCGTTCTTGCCCTTGTAGCTGGCGCTGATCAGCGCCGTGCCGCCGCTGCGGCCGGTGGCCACGCCGGTGGCGTTGTTGACGGTGGCGACGAGCATATTGCCGGAGCTCCAGTTCGACGCGGCGGTGACGTCGCTGGTGGTGCCGTCGCTGTAGCTGGCCGTGGCCATGAATTGCCGGGTGGCGCCGACCGGGATGACGGCGTTGATCGGCGTGACCGCGATCGACGTCAGGGTGGCCGGACGCACGGTCAGGGTTTGGCTGGCGCTCTTGCCGCGGAACGTGGCCATGATAACGGAGGTGCCGCTGGCAACGCCGTGGGCCATGCCGTTTTGCAATACGGTCGCCACGTTGGTGTTGGCCGAAGTCCAGGTCGAGCCGGCCGTGACGTTGCTGGTGCTGCCGTCGCTATACGTCGCCGTCGCCGTGAATTGTTGCACGCCGTCGATGGCAATGGAGGCGTTCGCGGGCGTTACCGCCAGCGACACCACGGTGGCGGCCGTCACCGTCAAGGTTTGGGTATCGCTCTTGCCGGCGAAGGTAGCCGTGATCGGCGCGGCGCCTTGGGCGACGCCGGTGGCCAGGCCTGATGCGCTGCCGACGGTGGCGACGTTGGTCGCGGCCGAGGTCCAGGTCGAATAGATGGTCACGTCGCTGGTGCTGGCGTCGCTATACGTGGCGGTGGCCGTGAATTGCTGGGTGGCGCCGGCGGCGATCGAGCCGTTCGTCGGCGTGACCGCGATGGCGCTGAGCGTCGCGCTCGTCACGGTCAGGTTGGTGCTGGCGCTCAAGGCGCCGGACTGGGCTTTGATGACCGTGGTGCCGGCCGTCACGCCGGTGGCGGCGCCGCCGGCGAGGATGCTGGCAAAGGCCGGCGTCGCGGACGTGAACGTCGAGGCCGCGGTGACGTCGCGCGTGGTGCCATCGGTAAAGGTACCCGTGGCTTGGAATTGCAGCCGGCCGTCGATCGCGATGCTGCGGTTGGGCGGGCTGATCGCCAGCGACAGCAAGGTTGCCGGGGTGACCGTCAAGGTTGCCGCGCCGCTCTTGCCGCCAAACGCGGCGCCGATGCTCGCCGTGCCGCTGGCAACGCCGGTGGCCAGGCCGCTGCCGGCGTTAACGCCAGCGATGGCGGCGCTCGCCGTGGTCCAGGTCGACGACGCGGTCACGTCCTTGGACGCGCCATCGGCGTAGGTTGCCGTGGCGATAAATTGCTGGGTGGCGCCGATCGGCACGGAAGCCGTTGCCGGCGTGACCGTGACGCTGCTCAGTTCCGCGGCCGGCAAGCCCAGAATCGGGTCGCGCCCTTGGTCTCCGCCGCCGCAACCGGCCAGCATCGCTGTGAGGAGGAACCCCACAGAGCAGAGTAGTGTTTTCATGTGCAACTTCAGAGCGTTCATGGCGCATCCCTTTATGGTGTGATTTGACGCCCCTTGACGGCGGCGCGCGAGCGGTGGTCTTGGCAACACCCCCGCCACCGGCCGCGCAGTTCGGGCAAGTGGGCGGCGATGTTTTTCGACCGTACCTTTGTTATCCTCGCTATTTTCACCCCGCTATGTGCGCTAGCGCGCATACGCCAAAATATATTTGTTTTAAACAACATTGAGCATGCGCAGCCGCAACTGAGCGGCAGGCTGGCGAAGGCATGGCGGGCGTCCCTCGGCTGCTTGGCATGTGGCACGTCAAGATTGAAGCCTGCATGCTGGAGCAGGCCGGAATCGACTTTGTGCCGGTTGCGCCGGGCTTGCGGGCGGTAAATTGAAACGCCTTGAATTTTCGAATTTGTAACGTATAATCCACAAAAGACATGTATCAAATATCGGACTACCTGACGACTGATGGGCATGACCCCTTCAAGGAATGGCTGGCAAGTCTTGCCGACCGTCAAGCCCGTGCACGGGTTCTTGTGCGGGTTCAACGTATGGGGGCAGGCAACTTTGGCGACTGCAAGCCCATTGCCGGGGGCATGTGGGAACTGCGCATCGACCACGGGCCGGGCTATCGGGTGTATTACGCCCGCGCTGGTGAAAAGCTGCTGTTGTTGCTGTTGGGTGGCGACAAGCGCAAGCAGCAGGCCGACATAGATACGGCATTGGCATATTGGGATGACTGGAACCGGAGAAACACATCATGAACAAAACATCTCGACCGCACGCCGACGCAGTGATAGAACTGCTGCGCGACGACCCCGCTTTTGCTGATGAATACCTTGCCGCCGCCTTGGACGAAGCCGACCTGCCGGGCGGACAAGCCGCGCTGCTGGCCGCATTGCGCCATGTAGCCGAGGCACAAGGAATGGCCGCTGTTGCGGAACGGGCAGGTATTCCGCGCGAAAGCCTTTACCGCGCGCTTTCGCCTACAGGCAATCCGACAATAAAGACCCTGCTGGCGGTGTTCAATGCGGTGGGTTTGAAATTGGCTGTGCATCGTGCAATTCCCGCCTGACGGAATCAAGCATAATTAAAAGCGCCAGCCTATCCCGACGGGGAGAAAAGCCGGAACCTTCACCGGCCTGACTGGTGCCCCGATTTATGAGGGATGACGCCTTGAAGGGGTGTGTATGACAGAGGCAAAAAAGCAGGCTCAGTTAAGCAAAGCGCTAGAGCCTATCAAACCGTTATTCGGTCGCGGGCGCATACGAATAGATTCGCCAGCTCAGCAGCAGCCCAATTGGGATAAGTGGCGACACATGCGAGATATTGAGCTTTGGGACGCTGTAGCCCCTAGCCTGAACTATGCGCCAAAAGAATTGCCGGTCTATTTTGGTGCATATGACCGGCTAGGCGACGACCCTTTTAGGATTTGTCCCTCACCTTTTGTGAATCGCCTGCACGTGGCAAACAGCTGTTGCAATATGGTAATATAACCGGACACTGATAACGTTACGACGGGGGAGGCTGGACCAATGCAAAAAATAAGAATCGCCTGCATGATGATTGTACTGTCTGGGTGCGCGTCGTCGTCTGGCGTACTTAAGTCGGCCCGAGACACCTTCACAGTGAACACGAGGGCATCACCTGGGGCTGGCGGCGGCCCCTCTGCAAAGAGGTCCGCATATTCTGATGCAAGCCAAGAGTGCGCTAAAACTGGCAAGACCGTGGACATTGTTGCCGAGAGTGCCTCAGCCCCAAGTTGGACTGATGGAATGCACTCTGTTGATTTGATTTTCAAGTGCGTGTAATTGGCGTAACGGTACACTTTTTCCAACTAAGGGAAAATGAAAACTATAATGATGATTGCGGCACTGTCAGCACTAGTTGGGTGTGCCAGCAATTCCGGCGTGGTCGCTATGGGCTCGGATACATACTTCGTGTCGCGCCAGGCTGCGACCGGCTTTTCCGGAATGGGAACGCTCTAGGCAGAGGCCATCGGCGAGGCTGGGCAGTTCTGCGGCGCGAAAGGGCAGTCTATGGAGATGGTCAGCGAGAACGACGCGCAGCCGCCCTACATCCTTGGGAGCTTCCGCAAGACCGAAATCAAGTTTCGGTGCGCATCAGGCAAGTAGGCACGAGGACTTCAGATTGATAAAATATTAATAAATATCAAGTGGCGACGCCCCCCCCCCCCCGAAGCCCTACCATGTGTGGGGCTTTTTGTTGCCTGTGCTGGCGCTGGTGGAAAGGTTGGCCGGGGCGACCGCTGCGCGGTCCACTATTCGCAACACCTGCCCGTATTGAATCGCCGACCTTCGCGTAAATCCTATACCAGCCCTACACGACACAAAAAAACAAGCCGAAAAACAAAAAGGCTACAAGCCGAAGCCTGTAACCTTTTGATTTCACTGCGAATACCTGGTGCGTTGGCCGGAATCACATTACACTATGAGAATTTTATAAAATCATCATAAGTACCGTCAAAAATACCGTAAAAAAGAAAAGTGTCCCTGTTGTCGGGTTATTGCAACGGCGCTGGCTGGCGCAGGCCTGCGATCCATCCTTCTGGCATCATCGAGCCGCCGATTGCTTTGCAAGACATGTGAACTCAACCTCTGCCGCTGCGATTTTGCCGAATCCACCCTGCGTTTCCCCGGTATTTATTGGCTGAAGCTCCTTGCCAAGCGTTTTACAATAATCGGACGCCTGCCGGAACGCCTCAGCTTTTTGCATGCCTGCTGAGGAATGACCCATTACGCCGTGCGTCGCAATCATGAAAGTGTCTTTTCCTGTCGGCACGACTCCGGTAGTGCTGGCACAGCCAACTAACGCGGACAGCGCCGCAACCATCATTATTGTTTTCATATTTTCCCCTTCGGCAAATTGGCGTGCCGGGTCGCCTACCCCATCAGCGTCACTGGCATTTGAAAACTAAATCGACGGCGTGCATTCCATCAGTCCAGCTTGGTGTAGACGCTCGCTCTTCAACAACATTTATCGTCTTTTGTTGTTTGGCGCACTCTTGATTGGCCTCATCATAGGCAGACTTCTTTGCCGACGCGGTTCCGCCGTGACCAGGCGATGCTGAGGTGTTCACCGTAAAAGTGTCTGGTCCTGACTTGAGCACGCCTGACGATGTTGCGCAACCTGCCAAGATCGCAACGGCAAGAACAAGAACTATTTTCATCGAATCTCCATCGGAGTGGCGCCTTAAACCTCCAGTATCAACGGGAACATTGAGATATTGCAATATCTATCATTGGTCATATTGATTTCTATCAATATTTATATCGGTCGGCGGTTACTGTCGTTACCGGAAAAGCGGTGTTCAATAGCGGCGGGGCTTCCTCGCACCCGCACGCGGGAAGTTGTGGGTTTGCGGTACAGCGAAGCAATACAGCCGGTTTTCCCAGATTGTCGGCTGAACTTTTATGCCCCTTTACCGGCGCAGCGGAGTCAAGGCCCGTGAAATTTTTTACGTTGGATGTGCGAATCAGCGTGCAAACTGCCAAGTTATGCAGCTTTACTTTGTGCCGGTTTCATAGGATAGGAAAGCGGCATAAATGCGAACAATGGCGCGTCGATCCACTCACGGACTGACGCGCACCAGGTCGTTACAGCTTGGTCTTGATCCGTGCCTTGTCGAATATCGCCCCGATAGCAGCGTCCCCGGCGGCAGCGCACGCGGCTTCCAGCATGTCAGCCAGTCGGCTATCGTGCCGCCGTGGGTCTGCCAGCATTGTGCGGACGATATCGCCTTGCTTGAACCCGCCAGCAAAGGCAGCAGACAGCACACTGTCGATCAATGCTTGAGCATTAGCCCGCCCGGTCAGAGTCACATCATCGTCAGAGTAGGCAGCATGGGCGCACAGCAAGATCGTGCCCGATGCCGAACACCTGTAGCCCTCGCCCTCGGGCGTAAAAAGTCGATTGTTCCTGTTCATATTCCACCCTTATCGTTCAAGAAGTTTTTTTGTTCGCGCATTAACTGATTCATTTCTTTGACGGCCTGCCGCAGTCTGACGAGCACGCCGCCGGTGTAGGCATTGCCGGACACCTTAGCCTTGCCCTTGGCGCTTGTCGGTCCGGTGGACTGCTTCCACGGTTGCCAGCGCCGGATCGCCTCGGCTTGTCGTTGTCGTTGTTCCAGCGTCCAGATACGTGCGCTCATGGCTCTTGTCCTCTAATAGTTTGCTTTGTTGGGTTTGATTTTCTTCCGCGTGTAATCTTGTTTGCAGATCGGCCACTGCGCCGGTGCCGTTGTTCACCTGTTGCGGCCCATGACTGATATTGGCCTGCTTCACGAAAGCCACTTGCCGGGGAAACTTCAAATCAATCACCGCCTGTATCGTCGCTCGGCTTTGCGCTTGCGCTTTCAATGCCAGCCCGAGGAATGACTCAAGGTTTTTTTGATATTCCTGTGTCTGCGCCCGCCGCGCCAGACTGGTAAAGATGGATTGAAGCGCGGTCGCCTGCCCGATCAGCATGGCTTCCAGCGTTGACAGGTCGCCGCCATTTACATCGTTGAAAGAATCGCGCAAACCATCGATCAGCACATTGATATCAACGTCCTTGCCATGTACGTTGGCTTGGTAGGACTCCATCACCGCAGCAGCATTGACCGAAGGTTTAAGCGCCAGCTTTGCAGCCATCACCCCTGGCGCAACGACTGGCTTTTCCACCGTTGCTATTTTCGTTTTCTTGGTCATGCTGTCTCTTTCAATTTGTGAGTGAACCCGGCGCAGCGCTGCAAGATCGTTACCAGGTCGGCAGGTATCGACGGGCCTTTCACGCCGATCATGCGCCACTGGTGGCACCGCCTGGCCGTGGTGGTGCCGGACAGGTGCAGGCACTCGATACATGCGCGCCGTTCGTCGTGCTGGCTGTCTCGCAGCGCCAGCCTGTCCGTCATCGCTTCGGCGTCGTCCAGGTTCAAACCGCGATCCGTGAACAGGATCAAACGCGCCGTGTCGGTATCGGTCCTGGCGATCCCCGGCACCGTCCCGGCCTGCCCGATGAAGTAGGCCCGCGCCGTCGCATCAAGCTGGCAGTCGTTCAACAGTTGGGCGATTGCGTCCGCGTCCGTTTCCTCGATATGCGCCAGCCATGCGCGGATCATGCGTTCCTCATCGGTGGTCATCGGTGTCAGCGCCGCATCATTGGCCGGGGCGGGAAACGCGTCAGGCAGCGCCGCAATTTCACACGTTGAATTTTGAAAGGGGGCGGGGGGTGTACCTACAAAACCTACGAAAGCCCCTGAATCTTCCTTTTGTAGGTTTTGTAGGGTAGTAGTAGGGGCATTCTCAATTTTCTTGAGCCGTGTTAGCCAGTTCATGCCGCGCCCCCGGCCTGCACCGCCGGGTTCATTTGATAGCGCTCGCTCGGTCTGCCGCCGGTCTGTTGAACGTCACGGCGCAACCAATCGTAATCCGTCAACACGTCCGCCGCCTTGCGCACGGCTTCCGGCGTATTCAGTCCGGCCCAGCCCTTTTGCGCAACCTGGCGGGGTGTGAACTCATCCACAAAAGCACCGGCCTTGATCTTCCTGAGCAATGACGCGGCCCCGGACGTTTCCGGCATCGTCGCAGCCGAATACAGCCGGTGTGCATGGCTGCGCAGATAGTCGCCCCAGGCCAGCGCCCGCAGTAGTTCTGCCTCACCGATCACGCCGCCGCTGTCGGGTGTGTCAATCAGGGCGAACACCAGCGCCAGCGCCGGTATCAGCTTCCTATACTTGGCAAGGTGCGACTCCATCGCCGGGTGCAGATCGCCGCTTTTGATTTCCTGTTCAAACGGAATGCGCCATTCGACAAACAAGGCTTGCGCCGCCGCGTCAAACTTCCAGATATGCGGTTCCGTGTCGCTCGCTGGTTCCATCGCCGCCAGCCGCTCAAACACAGCCCAGGCGGTTTGCTTGGCTGGCGTGTCGGGCCACTGGTCAACGTGGTGAAATTTGCCGTTCGTGTCCGGCCAGACCGTCAGCGCGAAACGCTGCAACAGGCCATCGTCAGCACTGCCGCCCAATACCGCGCCGCGCACGTATTCCTGTATGCGCCCCGGCTGAATGCCGCCGATCATGGCCAGACAGACGCGAGGGATATGAACAGTCCCGCGTCCGATCCGGTCAAACGTATAGCCCTGATTGCCGTCATAGCTTTGCAGGTAAAAAGCCCGGGCGCCTTCCTGCCCTGCCTTGTCCATGCTGGTCAACAGCCCGTATATCTCGTCGCGGTAAGACAGCGTGCCCCAGGTATTCACCTGCAACAGTTCCCCCAGTTTTTCAACGGTCGCATCATTGACGATGAAGCGCCGCGCCGCTGGTTCTTCGGGTGCGTCCATCGGTTGCAGCAAAGCGCGCGCCGCCGCCGGGTCTTTGCTTGCCAGCCCCTTTGCTTTCTTTTCGTTGTCCTCGCCTTGCATTGCCGCCAGCTTCGTATCAATTGCCCAGTCATCATGCGCGGCTTTCCATAGCTCGAACTCGTCCACCTGCAAACGATTAAGGGGTTTGAGCGCCGCCCCAAGCGCAGGACTTTTCATCACGCCCGGTCTGCCGACGATTAAGCCCCACAGGTTCGGCGTCACCTGCCATTCGTCGCGCTCTTTCGGTTGGATGACGGCACGCGCACCGATCAGACTAGACAATGCCACCACGGCGCCAACCGCCGCGAAGTCTGGCGGGCATTGCATCCGGTGCGCTATGTCCATCACCCAGCCGCGCAAAGCCACCGGCAATAAATCGGCGTCGAATACCTGTACTGGCGGCAGTGCATCGGGTAGGGGTGTCGGTTCCGGCCAGCCGTGGCCCTGTGGTGCTCTTGCGCCGTCCGCCATCGTCATACGTCCAGCCGGTGCGCTCGCGCTGTCTATGGCTCGTTTGACAGCTTCCACGCCGGACAATTGCGCCATATCGTTAAAGTCGGTTGCCTTGTCAAGGCGATCTGCAGGGAATACCGGCAGCGCGATCAAGCCGCCCACGGCCAGCGCCGCCGCTTGTGCGTTGGTTAGCCCCGGATTGCCTGCCGTCTGGGAGTCATCGTCCGCAGCAATGACGATGGCCAGCGCCGGGTACTTCTTGCGCAGCGCCAGCGCCACCGCCTCAAGGTTGCCCGCGTTGAAGGCCACCGCCACGGCGTGCCCGGCGCATTCGTGGATGCTTGCCCCGGTTGCAAAGCCTTCGCAGACGACGATCAACCCAGCAGGTTTGCCGATGGCGAAATAACAGCCCGTCACCCGCCCGCCGGACATAAACAGTTTATTGCCATCCGGCCCAATGGTTTGCAGACTGTGCAATGTCCCGGCTGTATCGCGCATCGGGATCACCAGGTATTGCCCGTCCTGCCTCGCACCGTTCGGTTTGATGCCCTTCACCGTCAGGTATGGATGCATCATTGCCGTTTCGGTCGTGGCCAGCCGGGTCGCCGCTGTCGTCCTGGCTTCGGCCTGGCGTTGCGCCTGTTCGGTGTCGCGCTGGCGCTGCATGGCTTTGACGCGCTCGCGCATCGCCTGGCGCTCGCTGTCGGTCTGCTCATGGTCAGATTTACCGCACCAGGTCGATTGAAGTCCGCTGCGCCAGCATCCGAAGGAACCGGCGGGCATGTCGTCACCGTACAGAACATACCAGCCCGAAGTATCGCGGGGCTTGCCGTCCGTGCTGAATCTGCGCAGCTTGCCATCGTCTATTATCTCGTCCGGTGCAGGCAGGCCCGCCGCAACAATGGCGATCCTGAATTGGTCGATATGGTTGCTCATATCCTGCCCCCGAATACGGCAGCAATTGCCACGGCGAAGCGCAGCAATGCCGCTTTGATCCGGTTGCAGAATGATATTATCGGGGGGAGATAGTTATTGTCCGCCGTGGTGTCGCAGCCACCGGCGGATTCTTTTTTATGGATCATCAGGCAGCGACTCCTGCACGCTGCGCAATGAAAGCTTCGACTTGGCCTAAATCCCAAACTGTGACGGACTCGCCAAGTTTGAACGGCTTGGGAAATTTCCCTTCACGCACCCAGCGCCAGACGGTTGCAGGACTTACCGGCAGTTTGCCGGGTTTGGCTGGCGTGCTGGCCAGTTCGCTGATTCGGATAACTCGATGTGACATTTTAACCCCTTCATTGATCTGCCGTGACACAACGGCATGAGGGGATTAAATAGAATTTCTTGTCGAATTCTAACTACTACACTCGAATTCCGACTAGTCGGATTTTTTTAAAACTAGTTCTTTTGTGGTGGCCGATACCCATCAATTATTTCCAATATCCGTGGTGGAATCGGGATAGAAATATCTATATCAGGTTTTGGCAGAATGTATTCTGGCAATCTCAGGCAGTGTTTTCGATCCAAAATCGGCGTTCGCAACTTCGTGTGGGATGGGATGTGTTTGCATCCGAATTCCAGTAATGACACCGCCCATTGCAAATATTCCACTAGCCCATCTGGGCCGGGGGTGACTTTAGGTGGCTTGTCCGTCGTATCGAGAAGGACCATGCTACCCCACAGATGTGCGACGGGCTTCATCAGTCCCCATGCCGCAAATATTTTTGTTTTTTCGCTGTGAACATTTTCTATTTTCAATTTTTCTAGAATTTCTACGGCCTTGTTCAGGCTTGGAGTTTTTACGTTATTGCGTTGCATTGCGTAAATTAGTCCCAAGAGCCAGCCTGCCGTCATACCATCTTTGAAACGGTTTTTGTCTTTTTTTGCCCTGTCATCCAGCGAAGGTGCGCAGCACAACGCGCGCAGCCAACCAACCGGAACTGCAACGTCATCGTCTCCAGCTAAATCGTACATTTCACCGTTAATTAGCTCGGTAAAAAAGTAAGCCAGAGCAGCTAACGGACTTTCTGGATAATGCATGTAAGCCATCAGCCAATGATACGTCCGGAACATCGACAGACCTGCTGGAAAGGGGAAATCGTCAGCAAATGCATTTCTCTCGGAATGCAACGCTCCTATGTGCTGTTCGTAGACTTTTTTGGTCATACCACGCCTCGCAGCGGTATTACGTCCGCGCCGATGCGCAGCTTGTCCAGGTAGTCTGCCCAGCGCTGCATCATTTCCCGGCGCGCTGGCAAGTGGGCCGTGCGGTTGTAGGCCCGCCCGTTCACGTCCTTGACGGCGTGCGCAAGCTGATGCTCGATCAGGTCCACGCGCTCGCCCAACACTTCATCCATGATCGTGCGCGCCATCGCCCGGAAACCGTGACCAGTCATCACTTCTTTGGCGTAGCCCATGCCACGCAGCGCCGCGTTAATCGTGTTCTCGCTCATGCATGCCTTGCTGCGCAGGCTGGGGAACACATACTTTCCGTCGCCGGTCATTGGATGCAAGCCGCGCAGGATCGCCACCGCCTGCACGCACAGCGGCACCAGGTGTTCAACTTTCATTTTCATTTTGATGGCTGGAATTCGCCACTCTGCCGCGTCTAAGTCGATTTCCGCCCATTCAGCGGTGCGCAGTTCGCCGGGGCGGACAAACAGCAGCGGGGCCAGCTTGAGCGCCGCCACGGCTGCCGGATACCCGTTGTAGTCGAATATGGCGCGCATCAATGCCCCGGCCTGCTTCGGCTCGGTAATGGCGGCATGGTTCGACTTCACCACAGCAGACAATGCGCCCCGCAGATCGGCCGTAACATCGCGCTCGACCAAGCCAATCGCCACGCCAAACCGGAATATCTGGCCGCATACCTGCTTCACGCGGTGCGCAGAGTCGATAGCCCCGCGTGCTTCAATCTTCTGCACTGCCGCCAGCACGTCACGCGGTTTGATCGTCGAAATTGGCATACTGCCTATGAAGGGAAACACGTCATGTTCCAGCCAAGCTGTTACCTTGTCTTGCGTGCTGGCCGACCGACTGGCAGCTACCTTGGACAGCCATTGCCGCGCAACCGACTCGAACGTATGAGCCGATGCGATGGCCTTGGTCTGCTTGTCGTCGCGCTTGGCCTGGCCGGGGTCGATCCCGTCCGCCAGCAGTTTGCGCGCATCGTCGCGCCGCTTTCTGGCTTGCGCAAGCGATACCGCAGGGTAGACGCCCAGCGCCAGCGTCTTGCGCTTGTCAATGTAGCGGTAGTCCATGCGCCAATACTTGCCGGATTCCTTGACCAGCAGGTACATATTTCCGCCATCGGCGTGTTTGTCGCCCGCTGGCTTGGTCGGCTTTACTTGCCTTACGAACATGTCAGTCAGTGCCATCATTTCCCCCGTGACGGTATCTTGTTTTGCAGATTTTTCACATACCGTCAAAAGTACCGGGTTTTTGACGGTATCTCATGCTATGGCATAAACTGACTTGAGACAACAAAAAACCCGCGCTCCTATGAGAGAGGCGGGTTTTGAGACTACATGATACGGTGTGAAACAGTAACTTGGTGCCGTTGGCCGGAATCGAACTGGCGACCTTCACATTACGAATGTGCTGCTCTACCAACTGAGCTACAACGGCGAAGACGCGTATTCTAACAAACATTCCAGAAATTTCGCTAGTGCCAATGCGACTTTTTTGCCAAATAATTCTGCCGGCCCGATACGGCGCCGCCGGACGGGCCGCCCGGCCCGTCGAACTAGGCGTTGTGGTAGCTGGTAACGCGCGCCACTTCGTCCTTCGAGCCGAGGAACACCGGCACGCGCTGGTGCAATTTGTGCGGTTCGATGTCCATGATGCGCGCCTGGCCGTCGGTGGCCGCGCCGCCGGCCTGCTCGACGATGAAAGCCATCGGGTTGGCTTCGTACATCAGGCGCAGCTTGCCCGGCATCGCCGTGTCGCGCGTGTCGGCCGGGTACATGAAAATGCCGCCGCGGTTCAGGATGCGGTGCACGTCGGCGACCATCGAGGCGACCCAGCGCATGTTGAAGTTGCTGCCGCGGGCGCCGTCGACGCCGGCCAGCAGTTCGTCGACGTAGCGTTTGACCGGCTCGTGCCAGTGGCGCGCGTTGGACGCGTTGATGGCGAATTCCTTGGTCGCGGCGGGAATCTGCATATTGCTCTGCGTCAGAACCCAGGAGCCCATCTCGCGGTCCAGGGTAAAGCAGTTGACGCCGTTGCCGGTGGTCAGCACCAGCATCGTCTGCGGGCCGTACACGGCGTAGCCGGCGGCCACTTGCTTGCTACCGGCCTGCATGAAGTCCGCCTCGGTCGCCTCGCCCATGCCGTCGGCCGCCTTCAGCACCGAGAAGATGGTGCCGATCGAGACGTTGACGTCGATGTTGCTGGAGCCGTCGAGCGGGTCGAACAGCAGCAGGTATTCGCCCTTCGGATAGCGGTTCGGGATCGGGTGGATCGATTCCATCTCCTCCGACGCCATCGCCGCCAGGTGGCCGCCCCACTCGTTGGCTTCGAGCAGGATCTCGTTGGAGATCACGTCGAGTTTTTTCTGCACTTCGCCTTGGATGTTTTCCGTGTGGGCGCTGCCCAGGATGTCGCCCAGCGCGCCCTTGCCCACCGCGTGGCTGATGGTTTTGCAGGCGCGCGCGACGACTTCGATCAGCAGGCGCAATTCGGCCGGGATGCTGTTGTGCGAACGTTGTTCTTCGACCAGATATTGCGTGAGGCTGATGCGTTTCATGAATTCCCTTTGTGTATAAATAGTGTTGCTGCTTGCGGGCCGTTGGCTGCTTGTAGACCACTGGCGTAGGGCCGGCGTCGGCCCCCTAGGGTCTGACGCCGGCCTCTTGCCGCTGGCTTGTTGCTGGCGTTCGCGGCCGGTTTGTTTAGTTCGACAGGGCCTTGCTGACGACTTCGAGCACGTCGTTCGACAGGGCCTTGCTGACGACTTCGAGCACGTCGTTCGACAGGCTGGCGCTGGCGCTGACCCGTTCCAGCGCGGCCTGCATGTGCACTTGCAGCGCCGGCACGTAGCGGCGCCAGCGGTCCATGCTGCGCGCCAGCCGCGCCGCCACCTGCGGGTTGAGCGCGTCGAGCGCGATCACCTGCTCGGCCCAGAAGGCGTAGCCGCTGCCGTCGGCCGCGTGGAACTGCGACGGGTTGCCGGCGCAAAAGTTGAAGATCAGGCTGCGCGCGCGGTTCGGGTTCTTCAGCGTGAAGGCCGGGTGCGTCATCAGCGCGCGCACGGCGGCGACGTTGGTGCCCGGCGCGCTCGCCTGCATGGCGAACCATTTGTCGATCACCAGCGCCTCTTGCTCGAAGTCGGCGAAGTAGCTTTTCAGCGCGCTGGCGGCGTTCTCCGGCGCGCCCGAATGGATCAGCGCCGACAGCGCGGCGGCGCGGTCGGTCATGTTGCCGGCGCTGTCGAACTGGCGCTGCGCCAGTTCCAACTCGGCCGCGCCGGGCGCGATCAGCAGGTAGGACAGGCACAGGTTTTTCAGCCCGCGCTTGCCGGCCGACAGCGCGTCCGGGCTGTACGGCCCCGGCGTCTGGTTGGCCTGGTATTGCGCCAGCAATTCCGCTTTCAGCGCGGCGCCGATGCTGCGGCGCATGAACTGGCGGGCGATGTGGATTGCCTGCGGGTTCACCGCGTCCATCCGTTCGGCGATGATGGTTTCCGACGGCAGCACCAAGGCCAGTTCGCGGAAGGCCGCGTCGAGCGTGTCGTCGACCAGCAGCGCGCGCTGGGCGGCGATGAAGGTCGCGTCCAGCGCCAGCGGCGCGCCGGCGGCGACCGCAGCCGTCAGCTTCAGCAGGCGCTCCATGGCCAGGCGCTGGCCCGCTTCCCAGCGGTTCACCGGGTCGCTGTCGTGGCTGAACAGGTGCAGCAGTTCGGCGTCGCTGTAGTCGTAGTCGAGCACCACCGGCGCCGAAAAGTCGCGCAACAGCGACGGCGTCGGCCGTTCGGCGACGCCGCTGAAGTGGAAACTCTGGCTGGTTTCGGTCAGCTCCAGCAGCACCGTGGTGGCGCCGGCCGAGCCGGCCGTGTGCAGCGCCAGGTCGCGCCCGTCGGCGCCCAGCAGGCCGACCGCCACCGGGATGTGGAACGGCAGCTTGTCGCTCTGCCCCGGCGTCGCCGGGCAGCTCTGCGCCAGCGTGATGTGGTAGGTCTGCGCCTCGGCGTCGTAGTGCGTGACGGCCTTCACCAGCGGCGTGCCGGCCTGGCTGTACCAGCGCTCGAACTGGCCGAGGTCGCGGCCGTTGGCGTCGGCCATCGCGGCGCGGAAGTCGTCGCACTGCACCGCCTGGCCGTCGTGGCGCGCGAAGTACAGGTCCATGCCCTTGCGGAAACCGTCGCGCCCGACCAGGGTTTGCATCATGCGCACCACTTCGGCGCCCTTTTCATAGATCGTGACGGTGTAGAAGTTGTTGATCTCGACGAAGGAGTCGGGCCGCACCGGGTGCGCCATCGGCCCGGCGTCCTCCGGGAACTGGGCCTGGCGCAGCGTGCGCACCTGGTCGATGCGGGTGACCGCGCGGCCGGTGTCGGTGCCGATCATGTCGGCCGAGAATTCCTGGTCGCGGAACACCGTCAGGCCCTCCTTCAGCGACAGTTGGAACCAGTCGCGGCAGGTGACGCGGTTGCCGGTCCAGTTGTGGAAGTATTCGTGGCCGACCACCGCCTCGATGCCGGCGTAGTCGATGTCGGTGGCCACGCGCGGGTTCGCCAGCACGTATTTCGTGTTGAAGATGTTGAGGCCCTTGTTTTCCATCGCGCCCATGTTGAAGTCGCCCACGGCGACGATCATGAAACGGTCCAGGTCCAGCTCCAGGCCGAAGCGCTCCTCGTCCCAGCGGATGCTGTTTTTCAGCGACTGCATCGCGTAGTCGGTCTTGTCGAGGTTGCCCTCTTCGACCCACACTTGCAGCAGCACTTCGCGGCCGGAGCGCAGCGTATAGCGCTCCTCCTGGCAGACCAGGCGCGCCGCCACCAGCGCGAACAGGTAGGACGGCTTCTTGAACGGGTCTTCCCATTTGGCGTAGTGGCGCCCGTCGCCGAGGTCGCCCTCTTCGACCAGGTTGCCGTTCGACAGCAGCACCGGGAACTTGTCCTTGTCGGCGCGCAGCATCACCGTGTACTTGGCCATGACGTCGGGACGGTCGGGAAAAAAGGTGATGCGGCGGAAGCCCTCGGCCTCGCACTGCGTGAAGAAGTTGCCGTTCGACACGTACAAGCCCGACAGCGAGGTATTGTTCCGCGGCGCCAGCACCGTCTCGATTTCCAGCGTGACCTTGGCGGGCGCCTTGCGGATCGTCAGGCCGGCGTCGCTCAGCTCGTACTGGCCGGGCTTCAGCGCCTTGCCGTTCAGGCGCACGGCGACCAGTTCGATATGCTCGCCGTGCAGCGCGATGTCGCTGTTGGCGCCGGCCGGGTTGCGGCTCAGCGTGATGCGGCTGGCGACGATGGTGCGGGCGGGATCGAGGTCGAAACCCAACTCCACGCTCTCGACCAGAAAACTTGGCGGGGTGTAATTTTTGCGGTAAATCGTCTGAGGGCTGTCTGTGCGCATAGGGATTTGGTGGGTGGCGGAGGCAAAAGCCTATTTTACCAACACCAGCCCGGTGCGCGGCCGAATCTTCAGCGCGGCGGACGGCGGGGGTAACAATCTGTAATAATCCAGCGACGCGCGATACACGGACGTAAACTATTCCCCTGTAATGTGTATTCCTTTGCCGGAGATCAATATGATCAGATATCTCGCCACGCTGGCCGCCGCGATGAGCTTGCTACTGGCCGGCTGCGCCACCACCATCCGCAGCGACGTCACCGCCTTCCACCATTGGCCGGCCGAGCTGCGCGACAAGTCGTACGCGTTCCAGGCGCCGGCGCAGGCGCAGGACACGCTGGAATACCGCAGCTACCTGGACCTGGTGCGCGCCGAACTGGGCAAGCTCGGCTTCAACGAGGCCGCCGGCCCGGAAGCGGCCAGGCTGAAGGTGGCGGTGCGCTTCGCCACCATCGACCGGCCGGTGCGCGTGATGGAAATGACGGACCCGTTCTGGAGCGGGCCGGGCTACTGGCCGGGCCGCTACGGCTACCGCTATCCGTGGGGCTACCCGCGCTGGCACGGCTTCCGGCCGTATTACGACCCGTTCATGTTCGGCCCGCTCGACATGCGCGAAAGCATACGCCACAACTACGAGCGGCAATTGCGGGTGACCATCGACGGCGCCGACGGCAAGAAACTGTTTGACGTGACGGCGCAAAACACCAGCCGCGTAGCGGCCACGCCGGTGGTGATGCCGGCGCTGGTCGCCAGCGCCTTCGCCGGCTTCCCGGGCCAGAGCGGCGTGCCGCGCCGCGTCGATTTGAAGGTGGAGTGAGCGCCCGCTTCGTCGACGCCACAGGCCAGGCGCCGGGCGCGGACCCCAATCCACCCAAGTTAAGCGATTTCAACAATTTTTCTGACTCATTGCCCTGTGCGGTTTGTGGCCTGGGTTCCGTGGTTTCGAGAGATTTTCACGATATCGGTAGGTTCGTCCGGCGATCAAACCAAGCAGATCCCGTAGCAATTTGCCGATCTTGAACGTGTCAGATTTCCGTGCAAATCAACACACGGCGTTTCATTGCTCGAAAACTTAGCGTCGACGGTTTCTCGATAACTCGGTTTTATCACTTTCGGCTCGTTCTACCGTGTCAAATCCTCCTTTGATGAACAATGTTGTTTCCTCGTACGTCGGAGCGCCCTTATCGCCTTTGTATGCTTTGTCAAAGCTTTCCATATCAATCTTTGATCCCTCTTTCACGCCTTTAAACGCGTTGTTGATCTCGGGGTGAAAGATAAAAAGCCAATCAGCACGGCTCGAAATTATGAACTCCACCCATCTATTGTTTAGGTTAGGCTTAAACTTTTGTCGCGTTTCCACCAGGTATCCGGTTAGGGTTTGTGGCAGCATTCCGTCGAATTGAGCCGAATCTCCCGTCACCGCAAAGTTGTCGATTATTCCTTGCAACAGTTCGTTACCGCCGTCCTGCCCTCGGTATTTTTCGGGATCCTTGTCCCTTCCGATAGCGACAGTTCGGCTCAAGGTTATGGGCATGCTTTTGGGGACTGGGTCGTCATCCGTAATGCGCCGCCTGTTTGCGAGGGTCAAATAAAAATTTTCGAGCACAGTTGCCATTGATAACCCCATCAATTTTGCGGCAGTCTTCATCCGATACTGAGCAGAGTGAAGACGTCCAGCGGTTGAACGGCTTCAGATGAGAATATGAGAATCAGGCCACGTAACGCAAGTAACAGCGGTGTTGCCGCAATCGTTAGTGTCCGTCCGGCACCCAATCCACCGAACTTAAGGATATCGCCTCCACTCGGCGAAAATATTTCACATAGTTCTTGACAAGACTGCGGCTGCGCGCGGTCGCCGCCCTGCT